>DFIE01000012.1:186-7413 GCA_002372735.1 Clostridiales bacterium UBA3705 | reverse complement strand
TGTTTCGGCAGGCTTTCCGAGAATGTTTGTTGTATAAGTGCTATTTATCCTTCACACAGTACATTGTATGGAATCTTAGTATCAGCCTGCCGGATGCAGCCCCCAGGCCTCGGCGAGGGCAGCACACAGGGCGGGAATCTCCTCCCGGCCTAGGCCCCCGTAGCCCACCACCACCGTGGAGGCCTTTGGCGCCACACTGTGGCAGTAAAACCCCAGGCCCCGCAGACGGATGCCCCGGGCCAGGGCCCGGGCGCAGAGCTCCGGCTCAGACAGGGCCCGGTTGGTGAGCAGAAAGTGGATGCCCCCATCCTGGCCGCTGAGCTCCACCCCCGGCAGGGCCCCCAGCTGCGCTGCCAGCGCGTCCCGCCGGGCCCGGTACAGGTTGCCCACCCGGCGCAGATACCGGCTGTAGTACCCCTCCGCCAGGAAGCGGGCCATCACCGCCTGCTCGTACCTGGACACCGTGGACTGCTGATAGCCAAACAGCGCCCGGTACCGGGCCAGCAGGGCCGGGGGCAGCACCAGATAGGCAATGCGGATGGAGGGCGCAATGCTCCGGCTGAAGGTGCCGATGTAGATCACCCGGCCCTGGGTGTCCATGCTCTGCAGGGCGGGGATGGGCCGGGAGGCGTAGCGGAACTCGCTGTCATAGTCGTCCTCAATGAGATACCGTCCCGGCGCCCCCTGGGCCCAGGCCAGCAGCCTGGACCGGCGGGAGGCCGGCATGGTGATGCCCATGGGAAACTGGTGAGAGGGGGTGATGTAGGCCACATCCGCCCCGCTGGCCTCCAGTGCGTCGGGCCGCAGCCCCTGGTCGTCCAGGGGCAGATAGCGCACCGCCCGACGGCGGACTGCCAGGGCCTGGCCCATGGCGGGATAGCCCGGGTCCTCCAGGGCATAGACCGCCCCCTCCGGCAGCAGTGAGATCAAAAGGTCGGTGAGATACTCCATCCCCGCCCCCACAATGATCTGGTCCGACCGGCAGCGGACCCCCCGGTACTCCCCCAGCAGCTCCCGCAGGGCCTCCCGCAGGGCAGGGTCCCCCTGCCGCTGCCCTCGCTGCAGCAGCGCCGGAGAGGCGTAGACCACCTCTTTGTTCAGCTTGGCCCAGGAGGCATAGGGAAACAGGCTGACGTCCACCGAGGCCGTGGACAGATCCGGGCCGGGACGCTCCTCTCCCGCCGGGGGCAGGGGCACAGGCTCCACCGGCCCCGCTGCCGGGGCAAAGGGCATGAACTCCGCCACGTAATAACCGCTCCGGGGCCGGGCCTCCACATACCCCTCCCCTGTGAGCAGGTCATAGGCCGCCTCCACCGTGGCCCGGCTGATGCCCAGGCTTGCGCACAGGCTCCGCTTGGAGGGCAGCTTCTCCCCCTGGACCAGACGGCCCTCGTGGATCTGCCGGACAAAATACTGATACAGCTGCTCGTACATGGGACGCTTGCTCCCCGCGTCCAGGGTCAAGGACAGGGCTTGCATCAATCTGACCCCCTAAAAAATATCAAATCTGTGTATGTACACCATGCCAGATCGTGTTATAATGATACCAGACTCCGGAACACAAGTCAAGAGGAAGTGAAGGGTATGAAAACGCAAAAGTGGAACGCCCACCAGCTGGTCTTTACCGCGGTGATGGCTGCGCTGATTTTTATTCTGACCAACATCTATGTGCCCCTGGGCCAGTCCAAGGTCCACCTGGGCAACACCGGGAGCATCCTGGCGGGCCTGCTGCTGGGGCCCTGGCTGGGGGGCCTGGCCTCCGGCATCGGCGCGTTTTTGTTTGATCTGCTCCACGGCTACGGGCTGATTGAGGCGCTGGTGACCCTGGTGTCCAAGTTTGCCATGGCCGCGGTGGCCGGGGCCATTGCCCGGGCCCACCGGGAGGAGGGCATGCTGCTGCGCGGCCGGGCCGCCGCAAGGCTGGCCCTGGGCAGCGTGGCCGGCGGCGTCACCTATGTGGCCCTGTATATGCTGAAAACCCTGGTGAAAACCCGGTTCTTCTCCGGCCAGGCGGTGGCCTGGGAGGGCGTGTTTGCCGCCATGCTGGGCAAGCTCCCCGCCACCACCATCAACAACGTCTTTGCCGCCATTGTGGCCCCCCTGTTCTATCTGGCCCTGCGCCCCGCCCTGGAGAAAACCCACCTGCTGGAAAAGCTGGCCTGAGGAGTGCAAAAACACCGGCTGAAGCAAATTGCTTCAGCCGGCGTTTTTTGTTCAGCCGCCCTCAGCCGCCGGGCTCTGCGTTCATGTCACGGTACAGGAAGGTGACGATCTGGCCCCGGGTGCAGGTGTCGTTGGGGGCAAAGCTGGTGGCGCTCTTGCCGTTGGTCACCTGGTGCTCCACCGCCCAGAGCACGGGCTTATAGTAGAACCGGTTGGGCTCCACGTCGGCAAAGGGGTTCTCCGCCGAGGCAGGCTCCGGCTCATCCTCCGCCCGCCAGAGGAAGGTGACCACCTGGCCCCGGGTGCAGGGGTTGTCCGGCCCGAAGGTGGTGGGGCTGGTGCCGTTGGTGATGCCCTGCTCCACCGCCCAGAGGATGGCATGGTAGTAATAGGCACCCTCGGCCACGTCGGTGAAGGGGTTGTCGGTCCGCTGGGGCGTCGGGCTGCCCTTGGCCCGCCAGAGGAAGGTGACCACCTGACCCCGGGTGCAAATCCTGTCCGGGCTGAAGGTGGTTTCGCTGGTGCCGTTGGTGATGCCGTTGGCCACCGCCCAGTTGACGGGCTCCACGTAATAGGCCCCCTCCAGCAGGTCGGCAAAGGCGGTCTTCGGCTGCAGAGCTGCCACGGCCTGCAGCAGCGTCTGGGTAAGGGCGTCCACAGACTCCTGGGTGAGATCCTCCGGCCACTGGTCGGACTGCATCACCTCGGCCAGCTGATACACCCGGGCAATCTGCTCGTCCAGGGCGGCAAGGCTCTGCTCGGAGTAGAGGCTGCGATCTACCGACTCCGCCTCCTCCAGGGCCCGGGCCAGCTGCAGCGTCACAATGGGGCTGGACCAGATCTCCAGCTCATACCACAGGGCGGGGCTGCCGTCAGGATAGGTCTGGTTCAGCGCCAGGGTGAATGTCAGCCCCTCCGGCGCTTCAATGGTGTTCCAGCCGTCCTCGTGATTCCAGTTGTGCAGACGGATCAGGTCGACCCGGCCCTCCCGGTCCCACTGCAGGGACAGGCTCTTTTGGCCGAGAGGCAGGCGCACCTTGACCCGGGTGTGCTGGGCGCCCTTCCAGGTGATGACGTCCTCCTCCGGCACGCCGGCGGGGATCTGCACCTGGCGGCCCATGGCAAAGAGGAGCTGCACCTGTACAGGCTTGTCCTCGGTGCCCTGGAAGCCCCGGAACTCCAGCTCCGCCTCGCTCCAGATCACCACAACGCTCACAAACTCCGGGCTCTCGGGCCGGAAGGTCAGCAGGTTGTCCTCAAAGGTGAAGCCCTCCAGCACCGCGTGGCCGTCCTTCACCGCAAAGTCCTCGATCCGGTTCCCCTCGCCGTCGGTAAACTCCACCCAGATGCTGGGCAGATAGTCGTAGGCGGGCAGATCGATCTCTCCGCCCGGGGAATCAAAGTAGGAGACGGAGTGGGTGGGATCCAGCAGGAGCCGGATCTCCCCGGGCAGGATTGCGCCGTTTTCATCCGGCACGCAGAAGGGCACCGGGCCCTCGGGATACTGGTCAAGGTTCCCCGCCTGGGGATCTGCGTTGACAGCCGCGTACACATTGCCCTCTGCGCGCTCCCAGTCCACCAGGAGCATGCCGGTGAGATCCTGCCGGAACTGGAAGTTCAAGCTGTACCAGTCCTTGGGCGAGCCGTCCTCCCAGACCTGGTCCAGCCGCAGGGTGTAGCTGACCGCGTCCTCCGGGAGCTCCACCTCGGCCCACTCCCCCAGGGTATACAGTGACTCTACGCCCACTGTATGCACATGGGTGCCCTCCGGCCAGGTGAAGGTGACAGACTCGGTGTCAAAGCCCACCCGGAACCGGAGCCTGTTGTCCAGGGTGATCACATCCTGCTCGGGCACGGTGTCCGGCACCAGGATCATGCCGTCCCAGCAGTTCACGTCGATGACCACAGGCGCCTGCTCGGTGCCCCGGAACAGGTCAAAGGCATAGTCCTCTTCGGTCCAATAGACTCTCAGATGGAGCTCGCCGGTGTCAGGGGGCGTAAAGCTGAGCACGTTGTTCTCCAGGCTCACGCCCTCCACCGGCCGGCCGGCCTCTACCAGAGGGCCGCTGTAGGCATTGGTGTCCAGCCAGACGTAGAGCGAGCGCGGCCGGGGCAGCTCCCAGGCCTCGGTGAACGCCACCCGGTTCTGGTTGAAATAGGTGTCCCAGTCCAGAGATTTCGTCTCATCCAGCAGCAGACGCACCGTCTGGGGCGTCCCGTCCGGCGCAAAGCTGTAGCAGAACCCCCGATCCTCCGCATCCACGTAGGCGCTTGCCTCCGCCACGGGGGTCTCGTCCCCCAGGGCGTAAAAGACCGCGCCGTAGTTCTGGTCGTAGCTGAGATAGAACAGGCCGCTGCGATCAAAAAGCTCCTCTTCAAACTGGAAGGTCAGGTAGTACCAATTCTTGGGGTGACCGTCTTCGGTTTGGTTCAGCAGCAGGGTGTAGCCGTTGCCCTCCGCCTCCAGATCGCCCAGGCCCTCCACGTAGATGGCGGGGGGGTTGACATCCTCCGGCCAGGTGAAGGTGAGCTCTGTGACATCCGGCCCCACCCGGAGCCTGGCCCGGCCGTTGGCCACCATGCAATCCTCCGCCGGGATCTCCGGGGGCAGCTGCAGCACGTCGCTGCCCCACCAGTTGAGCTCCACCAGCACGGGCCTGTCCTCGGTGGCATAAAATTCGCTGAAGCGGTAGTCTGACTCGGTCCAGTACAGGCGGAAGGCCAGCGCCTCGTAGTGGTCCGGCTGATAGGTAAAGATATGGTTTTCAAAGGTGGCCCGGTCCCGGAAGGCCTCTGTCACCTGCCCGTTTTCCACCACCAAGGCCTGGTACGGGCCCACCTCGGGGTCATACGTCTCCAGGCAAATGAAGATTGCACGGTCATCGGCATGCCAGGGCCGGACGAACTCCAGCCGACCCTCCCACAGGGCGTCCCAGTCCAGGGCCCGGGTCTCATCCAGCAGCAGGCGGATGGTGCCGGGGCCGCTGTCGGTGTAGTAGCTGCACTCGGCGGGGAAGGACCCGTCTCCGTTCCAGGCGGCCATCAAAAAGTCCTCTTCTGCGGGCTCCGGGTCTTCGCTGCCCACCGACTGAAAGACCAGGCCGCCGTTGACGTCGTAGTCCACCCGGAACAGGTCTATGCCGTACTCGCTAAACGAGAACTCAATGGAATAGAAGGTCTTTTTCTCGCCGTTGTCCCAAAACTGGTCCAGAGGGAGGGCAAAGGAGTTTTCAGCCGGCAGCGGCTGGGCAACCCAGTCCCCCTCCCGGTCGGTGGTCTGCAGCCCCTCCAGGGGGAACCGGGATTCCCAGGTGAAAGTGACGGACGCAGACTCCAGGGGCAGACGCAGGCGCAGGCGCCCGTCCTGCTCCAAAACGTCCTCGGCCGGCACGCCCTGCGGCTCCGGTCTGCCCTCTCCTGCCCAGTAGGCGTCCACCAGGATGGGCTTGTCCTCGGTGCCCTGAAAGGCTTCATAGTAATAGTCGGTATCGGTCCACTGAATGACAATTTCGACCCAGCTGTAGGACGGCATGGTAAAGCGCAGCAGCCGGGTCTGGGGGTCATAGTCGAACCCCTCTACGACAGTCTGGTCCTGCACGACCACAAATTCGCTGACAAAGTCCTTGCCGGTGTCATAGCTGACCTGTACGCTGATGCTGCGGTCCTCATGCTCGATGCTGTCTGTAAAGCGGATTTCGCCATTTTCCCAGGCCTCCCAGTCCAGGCCGCGGGAATCGTCCAGCAGCAGGGTCACCGCCTGACCCTGAGAGAACTCCATGTCTGTAAACGGTTCTGCATACTCCTCGGCCAGGCCCTGGGGTTCGTCGTCTGCCAGGGCGAGAAAGACGCTGCCGTTGCTGGGGTCATAGCCGATTCTCAGGGTGCCGCGCTCCGCGGCCAGGGGCCGGACCGGCAGCAGGGACAGCACCAAAACCAGGGCCAGCAGGATGCTGAAAGCTTTGCTCCATCGGTGTTTCAAGGGAATCTCCTCCTTCTTCATTTTGGCGGGCTCGCCAGGTGTCAATTGCTCTGTGAAACATTTGTGCGATTGGATTGCTTTTGCGTTGTTGGGGGGCGGCAGGGGCGATTGCCCCGGGTTTGCGGCTTTGCATTTGCGGGGGCCGGGCTCTGCTGTTTCCACTATACTATATATTTTTCGCAAATGGAAGCCCATGCGGCCTGTTTTTTGTATATTTTTTTCATTTTTTATTGCAAAAATATACCCCGGCTGTTTCCAGCCGGGGTGTGGCAGGGCGTCAGACGGCCTTTGGCTCGCTGCCCATGCTCTCGGTGTAGTGGCGGAGGATAGACCTGCGGGTGACAATGCCGATAAACTTATTTCGGTCGTCCACCACAGGTACAAAATTTTGCTCCAGGGCCTTGTCCAGCAGATCTCTCATGTCGTGGCCCACAGACACGGGCAGGTTGTCCCGCCGGTGGGCAATCTCCATAATGCTGTGCATCTCTGCCTGCTGTACGTCAAAAAAGCAGAGGTTCTTCATGGCCCAGAGCAGGTCTCCCTCGGTCAGCGTGCCGCAATAGCTGCCGTCTGACTTGCGCACAATGGGCAGGGCCTGAAAGCCCGCCAACTCCATCCGCTCCAGGGCCTCCCGGATGGATTCGTCGTCATACAGCATCTCGCAGCTTGCCTTAGGGGTGAGAAAAAACAGAATATTCACAGGCTCTCGCTCCTCTCTGTCACCGTGATTGTAGCACGAAGATATTACAGCATTATGAATTTCCCGTGAATTTCAAAAAACGCGCCCGGAAAAAATCCGGACGCGTTTTTGTGCGATTTGTACAAGTCTCAGGCAGGCTGGTTGGCCGCCTCGATGATCTTCAGGAACTTCTCCGGCACCAGGGACGCGCCGCCGATCAGGCCGCCGTCAATGTCGGGCTGGGCCAAAAGCTCGTAGGCGTTTTTCTCGTTCATGCTGCCGCCGTAGAGAATGGAGGTGGCGCGGGCGATCTTGGCCCCGTACTGCTTGCGGATGACGGTGCGGATCAGCTCGCAGACCTCTTCGGCCTGGGCGGGCGTGGCGGTCTTGCCGGTGCCGATGGCCC
>DFIE01000012.1:0-129 GCA_002372735.1 Clostridiales bacterium UBA3705 | reverse complement strand
AGATGGGCTCGTAGGCAATGACGATTTTGCGAATCTGCTCCGGCGCAACGCCGATCAGCGCCTGCTTGATCTGCATGGTAATCCACTCGGCGGTGATGTCCGCCTCTCTCTGCTCCAGGCTCTCGCCGC
>DFIE01000160.1 GCA_002372735.1 Clostridiales bacterium UBA3705 | reverse complement strand
AGGAGCCGTGGATCTGGCCCTGGGGTCTGGCGAATTCATTCTGCTTCAGCAGGGCGGCCAGGCCGGGGTTGGCCTGCACAGCGTCGGACTGCTGGGCATTCAGGTTGGCGGGGCCCCAGGACAGAGCCTCAAACCGCTCCATCTGACGGTCCTCGTCGGTGAGGAACTGGGCCAGCTTGTGCAGGGCAGCCTGCTTATGCGCGTCGTCGCCCTGGGGCTTGACACCCATCAGCTTGCAGCCGCTGAAGGAGCCCAGGTGGTACTCGTTGCCGTCGACCTCGAAGGAGGGCAGATCGGTGACGCCCATGTTGTCGCCCAGGATGTCGGCGATGGCGTCGTAGTTCCAGGTGCCGGTCACAACGATGGCGGCGCCGTTGGCGAACTCGTCACCGGAGGAGGAGGACAGAGCCATGGGGGAGTCAAGCAGCTTCTTCATGCCCTTGACGGCGATGAGGCCCTGGGGGGAGTCGAAGGTGTCGTTGACGGAGATGAACTCGCCGTTGTCGTCGGTGGTCCAGTCGGAGACGCAGCCGGTGGCAAAGAACCAGGAGGCCAGGTACCAAGCGGAGGTGTTGGTCTCAAAGGCAAAGTACTTGCCGGCGGACTCGCAGTCGGCAATCAGCTTCTCCAGGGAGTCCACATCCTCTTCGGGGATGACGGACTTGTCGTAGTACATGAAGTAGCCGTTGTCGGAGGTCATGGGGTAAGCGTACAGGGTGTCGCCGGAGGTACCGGCAGCGACCACGCCGGCGTCGTTGGCGGCGGCAACGGTCTCAGCGGCCTTGGCGCCCAGGGCGTTCAGCGCACCGGCCTGCACCAGGCGGGCGAACTGGTCCTGGGGGAAGCAGTACAGGTCGGCACCGGCCTGCACGTCAACCAGCATCTGGTCGGCAGCAGTGGCCTCGGAGACGGGGTTGACCTCAGCCTCAAAGACGATGCCGTCGGTATTGGTGGCGTTATAGTCGTCGATCTGCTTCTTGGTCAGATCCACAGCGCTCTCGCCCACCCAAACCAGGATCTTATAGGTGCCGGCCAGCTCGCCGCTGGAAGCAGCCTCGCCGCCCTCGGGGGCAGCCTCGCCGCCCTCGGGAGCAGGGGCAGCCTCGCCATCAGTGCTGGGAGTGTTGCTGCAGGCTACCAGGGCGAATACCATCACCAGAGCCAGCAGCATCGCGAGAATTCTCTTCAGTTTCATGTGATTTCCTCCTTACATCAAAAATATGAAGAGTTTATTTCAAGGTGAAGAACACCTCGGAATACAAAGGGGCAAGCCCTGCCTGAAAAAAACCGGCAGGTGGCACAAAAAGCAGCCTTCGCTGCCTGTCAGGTATATTATACAACACTTTCCGGCAGTTGTCCACAAAAATATTAAAAAAATATGAAGTGTTTTTGTGAAGATAATCAGTCTTCCAGGTTCAGCACCGCGTCGTCAATCTTGCCCCAGGCCCCGGCGCCGCTGCCGGCGCACTTGACGTAAAGGCCAACGGTGAGCTTCTGCCCCTCGGCCAGGGCGATGCCCGGGATCTCCCCGGTGTCCCAGCTGCCGTAGGAGGTGACCTCCATGGGCGCGGTGGCAACCCGCTGGCCGTCCACCTCCGCATAGGCGTAGATCTCGGTGTCGCCGCAGTCGCCGCCCATGATGGAGATGGCAAAGCGGTAGGTACCGGGGGCCAGGGTTTCGGGGCTCTGCTCCAGGGTGAACTCCACGCTGTTTTCCCGGGCGCTCCAGAAGTGGACGTGCCACTCGCCGCTGCGGGAGTCGGCGGCCTTGCGCTCTACATACAGCTGGTCCGCCCCGCCCAGGTCGGTGAGCACCCAGGGCTCGGTGCCGCCGGTCTCAAAGCTGTCGTTTTCCAGGTAGTTCCGGCCCAGCATCTCCAGATAGCAGGTCACGGGCAGACCCTCGGCGGTGCCGGAGATCTCATAGCTGCCCGCCTCGCCGGCGGAGTAGCCGTCCAGCTGCCCCTGGTCCGCCTGCCACTGCACCGCAACCTGGGCGCGGCTGTTGTCGTTGTACACGGCCTGCACCGTCTCGGGCAGGGTCAGGGGCTCGCCCAACACGCCCTGCAGGGAGACGTCCTCCACGTCGTCCACGGCCTTGTCCGCCTGGCTGCCGTAGCGGACCAGGTTGAAGACCTTGAGGGACTCCAGCACATTGCCCTTCTCGTCAAAGAAGGCCTGGTTGTCCACGGCGCTGCCGCCGTACCACTGGCCGGCATCCTGGGGGTCGTAGGCCGCGGCGTAGCTGCTGGCCCAGCCGGAGCCGAACTGCTCCCACTTGGCCTGGTTCTCCTCTCTGGAGGCGCCGCCCACAGAGATCCACGCCCCCTCCCAGTAGCACACGCCGATGCCGCCCCGGGTTTGGGTCACGGTGTCGATCACGTCCCGGACGGAGTTGGCCTGGCCCTGGACGGTATAGGGGTAGGGCTTGGTGACCTCGCTGCCGTCGCCGATGGTGTTGCCGTTAAAGTCGGTGTCCAGGCCGGTGTAGGCGTAGGAGGTCTCCATCACCATGGTCTTTTTGTCATAGGTCAGGGCGATGCGGGAGAGCACGGTTTTCAGGTTGCTCAACGTGCCGTGCCAGTAGGGATAGTAGGAGGAGGCAAAGACGTCATAGTCCACCTCCCGGTTTTTCAGCTCCCGGGCATAGGCGTCATAGGCCTCGCCGTTTTCCGGGTTGGCAAAGTGGACCGCCACCAGCGCCTCGGGGAAGACCTGGCGCACCGCCCGGGCGCCCGCCTGCATCAGCCCGGCAATGGCGTCCCAGTCGGTTTCGCCGCACAGGGCTCCGTTGGTCTCGTTGCCCACCTGGACCATGGCCACCTTGGCCCCGGCGGATTTCAGCTGCTTCAGGCTCTGGACGGTGTAGTCCTCCAGGGCCTGGGTCTTTTCCTCCAAGGACAGGTCCTTCCACTCCAGGGGGACCATCTGCTTGCCGGGGTCGGCCCAGAAATCGGAGTAGTGGAAGTCCACAATCAGCCCCAGGCCGAATTTGGCCGCCCGCTTGCCGATTTCGCAGGCCCGGGCGATGTCGTTGTTGCCGCCGCCGTAGCCGTTGCCGTCGGCGTCAAAGGGGTGGTTCCACACCCGGACCCGGATGTGGGTGATGCCGTGCTCGGCCAGGATCTGGAGCAGGTCCTTGCTCTGGCCGGACTCGTCCTGATAGGTCACGCCGCTGTCCTCCTCGGCGATGAGAGAGGAGACGTCCATGCCCAGGATAAAGTCCTCGGGCAGGTTCTCCACCGGCTCTACCAGCAGGGTGCTCTCCAGGGCGGTCTTGGGGGCGTAGCTTTTGCCGCAGCCGGAAAGCAGCCCCATCAGCAGGGCGGCTGCCAGCAGCAGGGCGCAGATTCGTTTCATTGGGGGTTCCTCCGTTTCTCAGCGGGTTTTTTCAGTCGATGCTGTACACCCGCTCCGCCAACCAGGCGGCCAGGCCGTCGTCCAGGTGGGTGGATTGGTTGCTCAGCACCAGGAAGTAGTCCTCGTTAGGCCCGTCCGGGGCCGCGTAGGTGATATATTCCGTACACCGGCCGGTGCCGGCGGCGGCGTCATAGATGGGCCAGGCCGGGGCCCCGTCGGCCAGGCGCATGGGGGCGCAGGGCAGGTCGAGGTCGGCGTCGGCAAAGGTGTCGGTGTATTTCTCCACCGCGGACCGGGGCAGGATGTACACGTCCGCCCGGGTGATCTCGTCGTCAAAGAGGGAGTAGTCCATGTGGTGGGCCCGGATCATCCGGATGCCCTGGGGGATCTGCTCCTCCAGGCGGAGAGTCAGCTCCCGGTCGGCCAGGGCCGGGGCCTGGACAAAGACCACCAGCTTTTTCTCGGGCCGGGTGTCGTTGACGTAGCCGAACACCCAGGCGCAGAACAGGACGCTGACCATAGCCCACAGCACCAGCCGGTGCCAGATGGCGCCCAGATTTTTCAGAAATCTCACTGCGCTTCCCTCCCCTGTGGGCTTTGATAGCCCGCCACATAGCCGTGGGCCACATACAGCGTCAGGTCAGATCCCGCCTTTTGCAGGGCCGGGACCCGGGATTCCGCCACGCTGAACGCCTTTTGCCCGGCTTTGGTCTGCACCGTGACCCGGCGCAGCCGCAGCCCGCCCCGCAGCCGGATCCGGGTGCGGGTAATGCACACCCGGCCGGTGAGCAGCTGGCCGGAGCCGTCGGCCAGCATCTCGGCGTGGTCCAGCTCCCGGGCGGCGCCGGCAATCAAAAAGGTGTAGGCGTAGATGGCAAGCCAGCCCCAGGCGACGGTCACGGCGGTAAAGACCCACTGGTGAACCAGGCTGCTGCGGGTATCGGCGGTGAGGATCAGCCACACCGAGACCCCCAAAGCCGGCACCAGGGTGGCCAGCAGAATCCACTGCCAGCGCCTTCTGCCCCGGCGCAGCTGCTCCAGCTGCCCGGGCGTGTACAGGTATACCAGGTCATGCTCCACCCCCGGCACCTCCGTTTTTTTCATAGAATATGCTGTATTATACAACAAAATTTACGCCAATGCAACCAAAAACCGCCTTGACAATCCGGCCGGAATTTTGTAGCATACAGGTATCAGAACAGGAAAGTGAGGTTGATTTTTCATGAAACGATTCTGTGCGCTGCTCCTGGCCCTGCTGCTCACCGCGGGGCTCTTTGCCGGCTGCAATACTCCCGCCGCCCCTGCAGAGACCGGCGCTGCCGCGGGCACCGAGGCCCCTCCCGCCCCCACCGGAGAGGCCGGAGAGGCCGCCCTGGAGGACCCCTTCTTTGCCCAGGCCACCCCCACCCAGGACAACGCCCGGGTGTTCTATGAGATTTTTGTGGGCTCCTTCTCCGACTCTGACGGCGACGGCATCGGCGATCTGCGGGGCATCATCAACCGGATGGACTATCTCAACGACGGCAAGGACCAGGACGGCATGAGCCTGGGCATTGAGGGCATCTGGCTGACCCCCATTTTCCAGTCCACCACCTACCACAAGTACAACGTGGACGACTACTACGCCATTGACAAGGACTTCGGCACCATGGAGGACCTGCAGGAGCTGGCCCGGCTGTGCCACGAGCGGAACGTCAAGCTGATTCTGGACCTGCCCATCAACCACACCGGCAAGCTGAACCCCTGGTTCAGCAGCTTTGTCCAGGCCCACCGCAACGGCGACACCCAGGACCCCTACTACAACTTCTACAGCTTCTACACCGCAGGGGAGCAGGCCCCCGCGGGCCGCACCTTTGCCCCCGTCACCGGCACCGACGATTATTACGAGTGCAACTTTGACTCCGGCATGCCCGAGCTGAACTTTGACAGCCCCGACGTCCGCCAGGCGGTGCTGGACGTGGCCAAGTATTACCTGGACCTGGGGGTGGACGGCTTCCGCTTTGACGCGGCCAAGTACCTCTACTTTGGGGACAACAGCCAGAACGTGGAATTCTGGACCTGGTATCTCCACGAGCTGCGCACCGTGAACCCCGAGATCTACACCGTGGCCGAGGTGTGGGACGGCGACGGGGTGACCGACCAGTATTACCCCGCGCTGAACTGCTTCAACTTCACCATGTCCCAGGCCGAGGGCCTGATTGCCAAAACCGCCCAGAAGGGCAACGTGGACAACTACGTCAGCTATGTGGACAGCTATCTGGAGACCGTGCAGGCCCTGAACCGGGAGGCCATGCTGGTGCCCTTTATCGCCAACCATGACACCGACCGGGCCGCAGGCTTTTTGCCGGATCTGAACCGCCAGGCCCGGGTGGCCGCCAACCTGTATCTGCTGGGGCCCGGCTCCCCCTTCCTGTACTACGGCGAGGAGCTGGGGCTGCGGGGCTCCAGGGGCGGGGCCAACACCGATGCCAACCGGCGCCTTGCCATGGTGTGGGGCGACGGCGACACCGTGCAGGACCCCGAGGGCGCCACCTACAGCGCCGACAACCAGATCAGCGCCACCGCCATGGACCAGATGGCCAGCCCCACCAGCCTGTACAGCTACTACAAGCGGGTGATTGCCGTGCGCAAGGCCAACCCGGAGATCGGCCGGGGGGATTACACCGCCCTGTCCTTCCCGGACAGCAAGGCCGGCGGCTTTGTCTCCACCTGGGAGGGCAAGAGCGTGTGCGTGCTGCACAACACCACCGAAAACGTGCTGACCCTGGATCTCAGCCAGGCCACCGACCTGTCCTTCACCACCGTGAGCGCCGTGGTGGGCATGGGCAGCGCCACCCTGGAGGGCACCACCGTGACCCTGGAGGGTCAGACCTCTGTGGTGCTGCGCTGAAGCCCCCGAAGCCCCGCCGCCGGACACAGCCGCCGCTGTGCCCGGCGGTTTTTTTGCCGGGGAGAAATCCGGCAGGGACGGAAAAAACTGTTGCTATTTCCGGGAATATCCTCTATAATATATGCTGCATTTTATGAAAACACAGGAGGAACCAATCATGTGTGACCGCTGCAAGGAAAAATTCTATATCACCACCCCCATCTACTATCCGTCCAGCCGGCTGCATATCGGCCATGCCTACTGCACCGTGGCCACGGACGTGATGGCCCGGTACAAGCGCCTGCAGGGGGCGGACGTGATCTTCCTCACCGGCACCGACGAGCACGGCCAGAAGATCGAGACCAAGGCCAAAGAGGCCGGCGTCACCCCCCAGCAGTTTGTGGACAACATTGTGGAGGGGCCCAAGGGCGTGAAGGATCTGTGGAAGCTGATGAACATCTCCTACGACCGGTTCATCCGCACCACCGACGACTACCACGTATCCGCCATCCAGAAGATCTTTCGGGCCATGTACGACAAGGGCGATATCTACAAGGGCTATTACGAGGGGCTGTACTGCACCCCCTGCGAGTCCTTCTGGACCGAGAGCCAGCTGGTGGACGGCAAGTGCCCCGACTGCGGCCGGGAGGTCCAGCCCGCCCGGGAGGAGGCCTACTTCTTTAAGCTGAGCAAATACGCCGACCGCATCCAGGCCCTGCTGGAGACCCCCGGCTTTTTGGAGCCCGCCAGCCGGGTCAACGAGATGATCAATAACTTCATCAAGCCCGGCCTGGAGGATCTGTGCGTGTCCCGCACCTCCTTTACCTGGGGCGTGCCTGTGGACTTTGACCCCGGCCACGTGGTTTACGTGTGGGTGGACGCCCTGTTCAACTACATGACCGCCCTGGGCTTTATGAACGACAAGTACCACGACCTGGACCGGTACTGGCCCGCGGACGTCCACTTCATCGGCAAGGAGATCGTCCGCTTCCACTCCATCATCTGGCCCGCCTTTTTGATGAGTATGGACCTGCCCCTGCCCAAGAAGATCTTCGGCCACGGGTGGCTGAACTTTAACGGCGACAAGATGTCCAAGTCCAAGGGCAACGTGGTGGACCCCTATCTGCTGGCCGAGCGCTACGGCGTGGACGCCCTGCGGTTCTTTATGCTGCGGACCTTCCCCTTCGGCTCTGACGGCAACTTTACCAACGAGAGCCTGATCTCCTGCATCAACGTGGACCTGGCCAACGACCTGGGCAACCTGGTCAGCCGCACCGTGGCCATGGTGCAGAAGTACTTCGGCGGCCAGCTGCCCCTGGAGCAGGAGGAGGACGCCCAGAAGGACGACGAGCTGATCACTCTGGCCTGCGACCTGGTCCATGTGTACACCGAGCAGATGGAGAAGTTCGCCTTCCAGAACGCCCTGGCGGAAATCTTTAAGGTCATCGGCCGGGCCAACAAGTATATCGACGAAAACGAGCCCTGGAAGCTGGCCAAGGACGAGTCCAAAAAGGCCCGGCTGGCCCGGGTGATGTACAACCTGCTGGAGACCGTGCGGATCTGCGCCGGCCTGCTGCAGCCCTTTATGCCCGACACCGCCGCCCAGATCTCCCGCCGTATCGGCTCTGACGACGACAGCTGGGAGTCTATGGCCTTCTTCGGCACCCTGCCCAGAGACGCCAGGGTGGAGGGCGGCGCTCCCCTCTTCCCCCGGATCGACGCCGCCAAGGAGCTGGAGGCCCTGGACCAGCTGATGGCCGCCCAGGCCGCCCCCGCCCAGCCCCAGGAGGACCCCCTGCCCGAGCCCCTGCCCGAGATCTCCTTTGACGTGTTCCAGCAGGTGGAGCTGACGGTGGTGAAGGTGCTGGCCTGCGAAAAGGTCAAAAAGTCCGAAAAGCTGCTGAAGTTCCAGCTGGACGACGGCACCGGCACCCCCCGGCAGATCCTGTCCGGCATTGCAAAGTTCTACCAGCCCGAGGAGCTTTTGGGCAAGACCCTGGTGGCTGTGACCAACCTGGCCCCCCGGAAGATGATGGGCCAGCTCAGCTGCGGAATGCTGCTGTCCGCCGAGCGGGGCGACACCCTGAAGCTGGTGATGCTGAACGACGAGATCAAGGCCGGCAGCCGGCTGGTGTAAGCCATGGAGCTGTTTGAATACTATCTGCGCTATCTCACCGCCCTGTGCGAGGGCAGCCTGCAGGTGCCGGGTCTGACCCCCGGCCAGGGGGACGAGACCGCCCGGGCCATGGCCCTGCAGCAGCAGATTGCCGCCATGGGCCTGCCGGAGTTTGTCCGCCGCTGCGCCGCTGCCGAGGGCACCCGGATCCCCCAGGCGGTGTATGACAGCTATGACCCCCAGGCCCTGGCC
Source organism: Clostridiales bacterium UBA3705 (assembly GCA_002372735.1). The sequence goes on along the minus strand of DFIE01000160.1, from coordinate 4,745 downwards.
CAGGCCATGCAGGCCCTGCTGGCCAAGGCCGGGCAGGAAGCCCCCCAGGATGCCCCCGGGCAGCAGGCCGAGAAGGCGCCCGAGAAGGAATCCGGGGAGGACGCCCCCAGGCAGAACGCCTACGAGGCCATGCTGGACTGTCTGAGCCTGGAGGACGCCCTGCTGCAGTATCTGATCGAGGTGCTGAAAACCGAGGACGAGCTGGCCTTCTTCCGCCTGTCCCAGGTGACGGTGCGGCGGGAGCTGAAGCTCCACGACTTTTTGTACTGGTTTGCCACCAAGGAGCTCTACGCCCAGGCGGAGGAGCGGGCCTGCGTGACCATGGTGGACGCCCTGCTCACCAGACTGGCCGGCGAGGGTCAGCTGGAGCAGGTGGCCGCTCTGCTCTCCGGCGACCGGACCACCTATGAGATTACCCGCTCCCAGGCCGAGGAGCTGCGCCAGGCCCCCGACGCCACCTGGGAGTGGTTTGAAACCTACTATCTCAACCGCTACTATCCCCTGCGGATGATCCTGAAGCTCCGGGGCGTACGGTTCCCGGAATTCAAGCTATAAAAATGACCCGCCCGCCGGTTTCGGCGAGCGGGTCGATTTTATTGTTCCTCTTTCTCCTCCGGCTTCTCCGGGGGCTTCTTTTTCAGCTTGCGGGCAATGGCCCCCAGGACGTTGGTCTTGCTGGTTTTGCCGCTGCGGATGCCCAGGATGGAGGACCCGTGGCAGAAAAAGGCCAGCACCGTCATCACGGCGGAGAGGATCGCCGCCTCCTTCTGCCCCTGCCAGAGCATGAAGCCCGTGTAAAACAGGGGGATCATAGGCCCGGCCAGGCACAGATACTGGGTGGCAAAGGTGAAGAGCATGCCCACAATGTTGGCCGCAAGCCCCCACCAGAAGGTGTAGATCACAATGGCCAGAGACGACGTGGCCACCCCCTTGCCCCCGCGGAACCGGCGCCAGAAGGGGAAATCGTGGCCCAGGGTGCAGCCCAGGCCCGCGTACAGGGTGACGATCCACCCCGTTTGGCGAAACAGCAGCCAGGCTGCCAGCGAGGCGAGCAGGCACTTGGCCAGATCCCCCGCCAGGGTGAGGATGCCGGGCTTGAAGCCCAGCGAGGCCATGATGTTGGCCATGCCGGGGTTGCCGGTCTCCCCCAGCTGGGCGGCAGGCTTGCCCGCGTAGTGCCGGGCTACCAGCTCGGCGGTGAGAAAACAGCCAAAGGCGTATCCGATCAGTAAACTCAGTGCACGTTCCAGCATAGACAGATCCTCCATCTCAGGTCAGAATGGCGGGTACGTTGACAGATCGATGGGCAGGGGGAGCGGCTACAGCTTTTCCAGCCTGGCCAGCAGCTGGGTGAAATACTCGGGCAGGGGGGAGGTGACGGTGACGGCCTCCCCGGTGCGGGGATGGCGGAAGGTCAGGGTCCGGGCGTGGAGCACCTGGGTGCTCTGGCCCAGCTCCGGCTTGGGGTGGCCGTAGACCGTGTCCCCCAGGATGGGGTGGCTGCGCCAGGCCATATGCACCCGGATCTGGTGGGTGCGGCCGGTCTCCAGCCGGCAGCGGACGTGGGTGTAGCCACGGTAGCGGGCCAGCACCTCAAAATGGGTCACTGCGGGGCGGCCGCCGGGGACCACCGCCATGCGCTTGCGGTCCACCGGGTGGCGGTCAATGGGGGCGTCAATGGTGCCGGCGTCCTCCCGGATGCCGCCGCAGACCACCGCCTCATAACAGCGGTAGAGGGAGTGGTCCTGGAGCTGTTCCGCCAGGGCCTGGTGGGCAAAGTCGTTTTTGGCCACAATCAGCAGGCCGGAGGTGTCCTTGTCAATGCGGTGGACAATGCCCGGCCGCAGCTCCCCGTTGATGCCGGACAGGCTGTCACGGCAGTGATACATCAGGGCGTTGACCAGGGTGTCGTCCCAGTGGCCGGGGGCCGGGTGCACCACAAGCCCCTTGGGCTTGTTCAGCACCAGCACGTCCGCGTCCTCCCACACCACGTCCAGGGGCAGGTCCCGGGGCTGGATGGCAACCTCCTTGGGCTGGGGCAGGGTGAGACTGTACACCGCCCCGGCGGTGGTCTTGTCCTGCTTGCGCAGGGGCTTGCCCCCCAGGGTCAGGGCCCCGGTCTCCAGCAGCTTTTGGGCCGCGGAGCGGGACAGACCCTCCACCTGCTGGGCCAGAAACACGTCCAGCCGGAGGCCGGAGACTTCAGCTTGCAGTTCCATGGGTCTCACTCTCTTTTTTCCGGTCAAAGAACAGCAGGTACACCGCCAGCACAATGGCCCCGCAGGTGATGAACATATCCGCCACGTTGAACACGGCAAAGCGGACAAACTCCACCTCGATCATATCCACCACCTCGCCGGTGCGCAGCCGGTCAATGCCGTTGCCCACGGCCCCGCCGGCGATGGCCGCCAGGGACCAGAGCTCCACAGGCTTTTCCAGCACGCCGGTGGCCACCATCCAGCCCAGCACCACCAAAAACACCGCCAGCAGGGCCAAAAACAGCCACCGGGCGCCGCCCAGCATGGAGAAGGCCGCCCCGCTGTTGCGCACATAGGTCAGGTGTACCACCCCGGGCAGCAGCGCCACCTGCCCGCCGAAGGGGATGGAACGGACCACCAGGGTCTTGGTCAGCTGGTCCGCTGCCACCACCAGGGCCGCAAACAGCAGCAGCCCTATCCGGCGGCCAAGAGGGATTTTTTTCATTTGGCGCTCCTTTCCGCGGCATCGATCACATGGCGCATGAGAATGGTAGAGGTCACCGCCCCCACGCCCCCGGGCACGGGGGTCAGGGCCAGGGCCGCTTGGGCCCGGGCGGCGTCCACGTCGCCGCACAGGCGGCCGGTCTGGGGGTGGCGGTGGATACCCACGTCCAGCACCACGGCGCCGGGCTTGATGTAGGTCTCATCCACCAGGCCCCGGCGGCCGGCGGCGGCAATCAGCAAATCCGCCTGGCGGGCCAGGGCGGCAGGGTCAGGGGTCCGGCTGTGGCAGACGGTGACGGTGGCGTTGGCCTCCAGCAGCAGCTTGGCCGCCGGCAGCCCCGCCGCCCGGGATCTGCCCAGCACCACGGCGTGGCGGCCCTCCACGGCAATGCCGTAGTGCCGCAGGATCTGCATACAGGCCTCCGCCGTGCAGGGGACAAACCAGGGCAGGTCGTGGAGATTGGCGCAGTCCACGTCCTTGGCCGGGGCAATGCGGGCGGTCAGCGCGTCCTCGTCAAAGCCCCGGGGCAGAGGGCGCAGCAGCAGCAGGGCGGAGAGCAGGGGGTCGGCGTTGATCTGGTCGATCAGCACGGCCACCTCCTGCGGGGTGACGGTTTCGGGCAGGATATACCGCCGCACCCGGACCCCTGTGGCCTCGGCCGCCCGCAGCAGCCCCGTCTCATAGCTGATGGCGCCGGGGTCCTCCCCCACCCGCAGGGTGGCCAGCACCGGGAAGATATACTGCAGGTACAGGCCCTCCACCCGGGCCTTGAGCTCCGCCTGGAGCGCCTGGGCCACGGTGCGGCCGTCCAGCACGGTGGGCATGGGAATCTCCCCCTTCTGTGTTTGAATGTAAGGCTGTGTTCAGAACAGGCCGGTGATCCGGCCGGTGTCGTCCACGTCGATGCGCTCGGCGGCGGGGGACTTGGGCAGGCCGGGCATGGTCATAATAGACCCGGTGAGGGCCACCACAAAGCCGGCGCCGGCGCTGATTTTCACGTCCCGGACGGTGACGGTAAAGCCCTCCGGGGCGCCCAGGACCGTCTGGTCGTCGGTAAAGGAATACTGGGTCTTTGCCATGCACACAGGCAGGGACCCAAAGCCCAGGGCTTCAAACTCCGCCAGCTTCTTCTCCACCGCGGGCAGGAAGCTGACGTGCTTGGCCCGGTAGATCCGGTGGCCGATGGTGCGGATCTTCTCCCGCAGGGGCTGGTCCAACTCATAGCAGAAGCGGAAGTCGTTAGGCTGCTGGCACAGGTCCAGGACCTCCCGGGCCAGGGTCTCGCCCCCCTGGCCGCCCCGGGCCCAGACCTCTGACAGGGCCACGTGGACCCCCAGGTCCCGGCACCTGGTCTCAATGAGAGCCAGCTCCGCCGGGGTGTCGTTGGGGAAGCGGTTGATTGCCACCACGCAGGGCAGGCCGAAGACGTTTTTGACGTTGTCCACATGGCGCAGCAGGTTGGGCAGGCCCCGCTCCAGGGCCTCCAGGTTCTCGGCGCCCAGGTCGGCCTTGGCCACGCCGCCGTTGTACTTCAGTGCCCGCACCGTGGCCACAATGACCACCGCGTCGGGCCGGAGCCCGGCCATGCGGCACTTGATGTCCAAAAACTTCTCCGCCCCCAGGTCGGCGCCGAAGCCTGCCTCGGTGACGGTGTAGTCCGCCAGGGACAGGGCCAGCTTGGTGGCCGCCACAGAGTTGCAGCCGTGGGCAATGTTGGCAAAGGGGCCGCCGTGGACCAGGGCGGGGTTGCCCTCCAGGGTCTGGACCAGGTTGGGCCGGATGGCGTCCTTCAGCAGGGCGGCCATGGCCCCCTGGGCCTTGAGATCCGCCGCGGTGACGGGCCGGCCGGCGTAGGTATAGCCCACGATGATCCGCCCCAGCCGGGCCTTGAGATCGGAGATCCCGTCGGCCAGGCAGAGCACCGCCATGATCTCGGAGGCCACGGTGATATCAAAGCCGTCCTCCCGGGGGACGCCGTTGGCCTTGCCCCCCAGGCCGTCCACCAAAAAGCGGAGCTGGCGGTCGTTCATGTCCACGCAGCG
>DFIE01000141.1 GCA_002372735.1 Clostridiales bacterium UBA3705 | reverse complement strand
GCTTGTGGGCCGCCGCGTGGAAGACCATATCCGGGTGGTATTGGGCAAAGATGCTCTCCACCCGGGCCTTGTCCCGCACAGAGCCGATCAGCACCTCCAGGTTCAGCTCGGGCACCTGGCGGTGGAGCTCCTGCTGGATGTCATAGGCGTTGTTCTCGTAGATGTCCAGAATGATCAGCAGGGCGGGGCAGTTTTTGGCAATTTGCCGGCAGAGCTCGCTGCCGATGGAGCCGCCCCCGCCGGTGACCAGAATGGTCTTGCCCCGGATGGATTGGCAAATCTCGTCCAGGTCCACCTTCACGCTGTCTCTGCCCAGCAGGTCCAGCACGTCCACGTCCCGGATCTTTTTGATGGCCACGTCGCCGTTGGCCAGCTGGTAGATGCCGGGCAGGGTTTTCAGCTTGCACCGTGTGCGCTGGCAGATGCTGAGAATCTCCCGCCGGGCCTGGACCGTGGCGGAGGGAATGGCCAGGACAATCTCCTCCACCCGGTATTTTTCCACAATGGCGGGAATATCATTGCGATTGCCGGCGACCTTCACGCCCCGCAGGTAGTCTCCCCGCTTGGAGTAGTCGTCGTCCACAATGGCCACAACCTTGTTGGCGGACTTTTCAGAGGTCTGGAACTCCCGCAGGGCCACGGCGCCCGCCCGGCCGCCGCCGATCAGCAGGGTCCGCTTTGCGCCGCCGGGGACCTCGGCCCGGATCACCGAGCGCAAAAACCGGTAGGACAGCCTGGACGCCCCCACCAGGAACACCAGCAGCAGACCGCTGATCAGCGGGAAGCTGATGGGGAAATAGTGGAAGTACGGAATCTGGTTAAAGATGAATTTGATCAGGCTGACAATGGCGCTGGCAATCACCACATGAAACAGCTCGTCAATGCTGGCAAACTCCCAAAGGCTGTTGTAGAGCTTAAAGGGATAAAAGACCAGCACGGTGACGATGCCGCTGATAGCCAGATACCGGACAATGATCCCCATGTAGGCATTGTACATCATCCGCTGCCAGTTGAAGTCTGCCAGAATCAAAAGGGCGAGGACGGAGGAGATCACGGAGATCAGAATGTCCAGAATGATCAAAAACGCAATGCGAAATGATTTCTGGCGAGAGCTGATAATATCTTGATGCATGGGACAGACCTTCCTGTTGTCTCTGTTTTCGTCTGGGCAGTAAGCCTGCAGAGCTGCGCTGCCAATGAACCGGCTCAGGCCAGGCAGTCCGCCTGCCGCAGCTGCTCTATAAACTCGCCCACGGCCTCACGGGCCTGGGCCTCGTCTACCTCATAGCCTGCCAGCACGGCGCTGACCAGGGCCTCTTCGTCGGTCTCCTGCTCCAGCAGCTTCCAGAGGAAGGCGCCGGTCTGGTTCAGGGTGATCATGCCGTGGAAGTCCTTGCTCAGGCTGCCCACCGGCACCACAATGTTGCTGCCGGCCACGTTCCGGAGCATAAAGTCTTTTTTAATCTTCATAAGGCTGTACCTGTCCTTCATTTGTATTGGGCTCATTCCGGGCTATTATAGCATGATTTGTCCAAAAAGCAAATAGTTTTTCACAATCGCCCGCTGCCTGCCTTACGCCTCGTTCACCAGCTTGCCGGTGATGTGCTCCGGCCGCAGGGCAAAGAGCACCGTGCCCGGCCCGGACCGGTCAATCTCTCTTTGGATGTACGCCTCATCCCCGGTGAACTTCAGGCTGAGCCGACGGCAGATTTCATAGATCTGTTCCCGGTCCTCAATCCATTCGATCCGGCCAAAGACAATCACGCTGCGGATGTTCAGAGCCCACTCCCCTTCCCGGCGGTATCCGGCGTCGGTCACGCAGAAGCTGGCCTTTTCGTACCGGCCCAGGGCGTCCAGCTTGTGCCCCGCCCTGCCGCTGTGGAAATAGAGCTTGCCGTCCTCGGGGCAGTAGTAGTGGTTCAGGGGTATGCCGTAGGGATAACCGTCGTCTCCCAAAACGGACAGCACCCCCCGCAGCTCCTGCTCCAGGACCTGGATGCACTCCTGGGCCGGCAGCTGCTGCCTGGCGCGAAGCATAGGACGAAACATAGGCGGCCTCCGGTTTCTCCGCCGGGTCAGGCGCAGCCCGGCTGTGGTTCATCCACATTATATCACAGGCTATTTTGAAATACAATATTCAGATTCCGGTGATTTCTTCCTGTCGTAGCAGAATTCCGCCCGGCCGGCATACAGGGCGTTCAGCCCCCGGCACACCAGCTTGCGGCGAAAGGCCTGCAGCTGCTCCTGGGTCAGCTCCTGCAGCGGGATCTCATCCTGCCCGTGGCGCAGGGCCTGGGTCACCTGCAGGCTCTGGGATTTCTTCAACAAAACCACCTCCCGGATATTATATGCACCGGGCCGCATCAAAACCGCTCTATGGAGGGATCGTCATATGAAGCCAAAGATTGCTGCCGCCTATATCCGCGTGTCCACCGAGGACCAGACGGAGTTCAGCCCCGACGCCCAACGCCGGGAGCTGGAAGCCTACGCCCGCAGCCATGATCTGCTGTTGGAGGAAGCCCACATTTACGTAGATGAGGGGATCTCCGGCAGGCAGGCCCGCCGCCGACCGGGGTTTATGGCCATGATCCGGGCGGCCAGAGAGCCGGAGCACCCCTTTGACGTGATTCTGGTCCACAAGTACGACCGCTTTGCCCGTAGCCGGGAGGACAGCGTAGTGTACAAGTCCATGCTCAGACGCTGCGGGGTGGAGGTGGTGTCCATCAAGGAGCCCATTGCCGAGGGCAATTATGCCGGTGTGATGGAGGCGATCTACGAGAGCTTTGCCGAGGCCTACTCCGTCAACCTGGGCCAGGAGGTGAAAAAGGGCATGACCGAAAAGGCCCTGCGGGGCCAGCTCCAGGCGCCGCCGCCCTTTGGGTACCGCCTGACTCCCGCCGGGCCCGGGGCGGACCGGCATCCGCGAAACCGGCTGGAGCCCCACCCCCAGGAGGCGGAGGCGGTGCGGGGAATCTTTCAGCGCTATGCCGCCGGGGAGGGGGCCTGCACCATTGCAAGGCAGCTGAATCTCGCCGGCTGGCGCACCCACCGGGGCAATCCCTTTGAGAGCCGGGCCGTGACCTACATCCTGGCCAATCCCATCTACGTCGGCACCGTGCGCTGGAACCCGGAGGGAAAAACCGGTCGGTTTTTTGAAAACCCATCGCTGATCCTGGCCCGGGGTGACCATCCGCCCCTGGTGGACCCTGCCCTTTGGCAGGCGGTGCAGGCAAGGCTTGCGGAGGCCAGGGCCAACGCCCGGCCCTATGCCAAGCCCGCCGGGGACCGAAGTCACTGGCTGTGCGGTCTTCTGCGCTGCGCCGCCTGCGGGGCTCCCCTGGTGTGGGTCAAGCCCCACTACTTTCGCTGCGGCGGCTATGCCCGGGGCAAATGCCCCCAATCCCAGCACGTCTGCGCCCGGGTGCCGGAGGATTGCGTTGTCCGGTGTCTCAAGGCCCATTTTGCCGCGGCGGGGATGCCCTCCTTCCGTCTGTTGGAGCAGGACGACCCCTTCCCCGGCCAGGAGGCGGAGCTGCAGCGGGCCCTGGTCTCGGTGGCACGGCGGAAGGACCGGCTCCTGGACGCCCTGGTCCGGGGGGCGGAGATCCCTGTGGACGCCTACAACCGGATGACCGCCCGGCTGGAGCAGGAGGCAGCGGAGCTCCGGCGCCGACTTTCGGCCCTGCCCCGTCCCACGGAGCCGGAGGCTGACCGGGCTGCCCGGATCCTTGAGACTCTGCGCACCCTGGAGCTGCCGGAATTTTCCACCGCCCGGAAGCATGAGGCCGCGGCCCAGGTGATTGACCGCTGCCTGCTTGACCGGCAGGCTGGCACCCTGCACATTGTCTTTCGGGACGCGGTGTAGAAGGTTTCGTCTCCGGCTGCCATGCGGTGGGCCGGATGGTGAGCTGGGCGCCTCCATGCGCTATCTCAGCCAGCGCTACTCCATGCCCTATCCCGAGCTGAAGGGCCTGCTGACGGACATCGGCGTGGAGGAGCTGGGGCACCTGGAGATGGTGGGGGCCATTGTGCACCAGCTGACCCGCAAGCTGACCGACCGGCAGATCAAGGACGCGGGCTTTGCCCCCTACTTTGTGGACCACACCGTGGGGGTTTACCCCACCGCCGCCTCCGGCTTCCCCTGGACCGCCGCCAGCATGGGGGTGAAGGGCGACCCCTTGGCCGATCTCACCGAGGATCTGGCCGCCGAGCAAAAGGCCAGGGTCACCTATGACAACATCCTGCGCCTGTCTGACGACCCGGATGTGAACGACGTGATCAAGTTCCTCCGGGAGCGCGAGGTGGTCCACTTCCAGCGCTTCGGCGAGGCCATCGAGAACCTGCGCCGGCGGCTGAACCAGAAAAACGTGTACGCCATGAACCCTGCCATGGACCGGTAAGCCCGCCGGAGAAGCCCGCCTGCGCCCTTTTGGGTTCGGGCGGGCCTCCGGATTCGACGGATCAGGGCTTGACAGCCATGATATAATGGGCTTGAAAAGAGGTGGACAGCATGGCCACTGGCGTGAAAATCATGGCAAAAAACCAAAAGGCTTACCACGAGTACTTTATCGAAGAGAAGTTTGAAGCCGGGATCGAGCTGGTGGGCACTGAGGTCAAATCCATCCGGGCGGGCACCCTGTCCTTAAAAGACGCGTGGTGCCAGGTGAAAGACGGCGAGCTGCTGATCAAGCAGATGCACATCGCCCCCTACGACAAGGGCAACATCTTTAACAAAGACCCCCTGCGCCCCAGGCGGCTGCTGATGCACAAGCGGGAGATTATGCGCCTGTACGGCAAGGTGAAGCAGGATGGATACTCCATCATTCCCCTGTCTGTCTACTTGAAAAATTCCAGGGTCAAGGTGGAAATTGCCCTGTGCAAGGGCAAAAAGCTGTATGACAAGCGGGACGACGCTGCGGTGCGTGACGCCAAGCGGCAGATCGACCGGGCCATGAAAGAGAGGAATCACTGATATGTCCAATCCGGTATTTACCATCACAATGGAAACCGGCGCCGTGATGAAGGGTGAGCTGTACCCCGAAACCGCGCCCCAGAGCGTGTACAACTTTATCGACCTGGCCAACAAGGGCTTTTATGACGGGCTGATCTTCCACAGGGTCATCAAGGGCTTTATGATCCAGGGCGG
>DFIE01000034.1:2912-3221 GCA_002372735.1 Clostridiales bacterium UBA3705 | reverse complement strand
GCGGCTTCAGGGCGGATGAAAGGCATCCGCCCCTACGGGGGGCAGCATGTACGCATCCCGTTACCCCGGCGGTATGGGCAGCCTTTTATGGCCGCTCGCTGAGCGGCCGCTCCGGAAGAGCGTGTATACAAATCAGGCGCAGCTGACTTCATCAGCCATAGGTCGTTTTCATTCCTTCATTCCTGCCCCGGGGCGCCTGGATAGCAGGAAAGCGCGGCCCTTGCGGGCCACGCTTTTTTGTGGGCACTCAGCCGCCGAATACCTTCAGCAGGAAGCCCGCCGCAATGGCGGAGCCGATCACGCCGGCCA
>DFIE01000034.1:0-2841 GCA_002372735.1 Clostridiales bacterium UBA3705 | reverse complement strand
CATGGCGTGCATCAGCAGGAAGTTCTTCGGGTTGGCCTTCTGGCCCTCAATCTGGCTGACCCGGGCTGCCATGGGCACGGCGGACACGCCGGCCGAGCCGATCAGCGGATTGATCTTGCCGCCGGTGACCTTGTACATGATCTTGCCGACCACCAGGCCGCCAATGGTGGAGAAGCCAAAGGCAATCAGGCCCAGCACCACAATGTAGATGGTCTTCAGCGTCAAAAACTGGTCGCCCGCCATGGTGGCGCCCACAGAGATGCCCAGGAACACCGTGACGATGTTCATCAGGGCGTTCTGCACGGTGTCGCTCAGGCGCTCAGTGACGCCGCACTCACGCCACAGGTTGCCCAGCATCAGGCAGCCGATCAGCGGGGCGGTGGAGGGCAGCAGCAGCACGCAGAAAATGGTAACCACAATGGGGAAGATGATCTTTTCGGTCTTGCTGACCTCTCTGGCCTGGGTCATGACCACTTCCCGCTCCTTCTTGGTGGTGAACAGCTTCATCAGCGGGGGCTGGATCATGGGGATCAGGGCCATGTAGGAGTAGGCGGCCACCGCGATGGGGCCCAGCAGCTCCGGGGCCAGCTTGGTGGTCAGGTAGATGGCGGTGGGGCCGTCGGCGCCGCCGATGATGCCGATGGACGCCGCCTGGGCACCGGTGAAGCCCAGGAAGGTGGCGCCTAAGAAGGCGAAGAACACGCCGAACTGGGCCGCAGCGCCCAGGATGAGGGAGGAGGGCCGGGCAATCAGCGGGCCGAAGTCCGTCATGGCGCCCACGCCCATGAAGATCAGGGAGGGGTACAGACCCGCCTTGACGCCGATGTACAGAATATCCAGGAAGCCGCCCTCTTTGAGCACGGCGCCGTAGCTGTGATAGTACTCGGCGTTATTGGGGTCCAGGAAGCGGGACCACAGGTCGGTGTGGTAAAGCGCATCGGCGGTGGAGACCAGCTCGCCATTGGCGTTCTTCACAAAGAAGAGGCTCACGTTGACCAGCAGACAGCCAAAGGCAATGCCCACCAGCAGCAGGGGCTCAAACTTCTTTTTGATGCCCAAATACAGCAGCAGGCAGGCGATGAGAATCATCACCAGGTTGCGCCAGCCGCCGTTCTGGAAGAACATGGCAAACCCGGATTCCGCCAGCAGCTTTTGCAGTGTATCCAGAATGTTCATCCGATACCCTCCTTAAGCAATCACAACCAGAGCCGCGCCGGTATCCACCTTGTCGCCGACCTTGGTGACCACCTGGGCGACGGTTCCGTCCTTGGGCGCCACGATTTCGTTTTCCATCTTCATGGCCTCCAGGATCACCAGGACCTGGCCGGCCTTGACCGCGTCACCCTGCTTGACGTCTACCCGCAGGATGTTGCCGGGCATGGGGGCGCTGACCTGCTCGCCGGCGGCCAGATTCACCGCGGCGGGGGCGGGGGCGGGCGCAGCAGCGGCAGCCGGGGCAGCCGCAGGGGCTTCGGGGGCGGCGGGGGCCGGGGCATAGGCCTCGTACTCGTCCACCAGCATGGCCTTTCCGGCCTCGACCTCTACCTCGTAGGTGCGGCCGTTGAGCGTGACTTTATATTTCATATTACTTGACCTCCTTGATGGACTTGAAGCGCAGCTCGTTCAGGGGCTTGCCCATTTGATCGGCCACAATGGCCATGATGAGGGCGGCCTCCTTGTCGGGCACGTCGAAGAGCTTGATCTCACCGGCAGTACCGGGGGCGGGGGGCAGGGTCTTTTGGATGGCCTGCACCGGGGCCTGCTTGTCCGCCTTGGGCAGGGCAGGGGCCTGGGCCTTCTTGTTGGCCAGAGACTTGAAGATGGCGCCCATGATGTACACAATGGCCATCAGCATCAGCAGGCCGGCAAAGACCACCGCATAGCCCAGCAGCGCCGTGAGGAACCGGGTGCCCATGTCCAGATGGGACAGGCCCAGGGCATTGGCGTCTAAAAACAGCATCATGGCACCTCCTTACATCGCTTCGATGGTGTAGGTGACGATGTTCTCTTCCTTGGCCTTGCGGGCCTCCAGGAACTCCTTGGCCTGCTTGGGATAGCAGATGTAGCTCATGATATCCTCTTCGGTCTTGGCCAGGTCGCCCAGGGCCTCCTTGGCCTTGGCAAAGTCCTCGCCGGTGCGCTTGGCGTCTTCGATGCGGCAGTCCACGGGCTGCTTGCCCTCGCCCAGGATCTTGTCCTGCAGCTCCTGGCTCACGGGAGCGGGGGCAATGCCGTACTCGCCCTTGAAGTAGTTCTTTACCTCGTTGGAGATGTTCTTGTAGCGCTCGCCCACCAGCACGTTGGTAACGGCCTGGTTGCCCACCATCTGGCTCAGGGGAGTGACCAGGGGAGGATAGCCCAGATCCTTGCGGACCTCGGGGATCTCCAGCAGGGCGGCGTCAAACTTGTCCATGGCGCCCATGTCGGTGAGGTTGGCAATCATGTTGGAGAGCATGCCGCCGGGGACCTTGTACACCAGGGCCTGGGCGTCGGTGCCCATGGACTTGGGGGAGATCCGGCCGGAGTCGATGTACTTCTGCTTGATGGGCTTGAAGTAGTCGTTGACCTGGTTGATGATCTTTTCATCCAGGCCGCAGTCGATGCCGTACTGCTGCAGGGCGTAGAACATGGTCTCGGTGGAGGGCTGAGAGGTGCCGTTGGAGAAGCAGGAGGTGGCGCAGTCAATGACGTCCACCCCGGACTCGATGGCCTTGGTCAGGGTCATGTAGGCCATGCCGGTGGTGCAGTGGGTGTGCAGAATCACCGGGGTGCTGGGCAGGGCCTGCTTGATGCCCTTGATGAGGTGCTCGGCCTCGTAGGGGCTCATGGTGCCGGCCATGT
>DFIE01000179.1 GCA_002372735.1 Clostridiales bacterium UBA3705 | reverse complement strand
AAGGAAATCAAGGCCTTCTACATGAAGCTGAACCCCGACGGCAAGACTGTGGCAGCTATGGACTGCCTGGTGCCCGGCATCGGCGAAATCATCGGCGGCAGCCAGCGTGAGGACGACTATGACAAGCTCCTGGCCCGGATTGAAGAGCTGGGCATGAAGAAGGAGACCTACGACTTCTACCTGGATCTGCGCAAGTACGGCTCCACCCGGCACGCCGGCTTTGGCCTGGGCTTTGAGCGCTGCGTCATGTATCTCACCGGCATGGGCAACATCCGGGACGTGCTCCCCTTCCCCAGAACGGTAAACAACTGCGAGCTGTAAAAAGCCCGCTGCCTTGCATAATACAGCACCCACGGGAATCCCCGTGGGTGCTGTGCTTTTTAAAACAGATAGGCAATCATTGCCGCCACCGTCAGCAAGATGCCGAAAATCTGGAGCACCTTGCTGCGCCGGGTATTGCCCATCCACCAGACCACTGCCGCAATCAGGGCCAGGGCAATGGTGACGGGATGGCTGGAGAGAACGTCCTGCATAGGCGATTACCGGTACAGATACTCGTATCTGTATTTCACCATCAGGATCAGGCTGCGGACCATCTCCGGCAGAGCGGGGCTCTGGATGGGCAGATCCTCTACGCCGCTGAAGAGTCTGACCCGCACACGGTCTTCATCCAGGAAGAGGAAGCCGTAGTTCTTGGAGTCTGCGAAGTCCTCCGGGGTCTGGAAGAGGGTGAGCTTGTCCTTGCAGGGCTGGGAGGCATAGGGACAGAAGGCGGTACAGTTGCCGCACTCGTTGCACATCTTGTCCACGTGGAGAATCTGCACGCTGCCGTCCGCCAGCTGAATGGCCACGTTGGCCCGGTTGGGGCAGACGTCCACGCAGTTTTCACACACAGTGTTGCAGTCCAGGCAGCGGCTGCCCTCACAGCAGGCGTCCTTGGCCATCTTGAGGATGCCCTTCTTGGCTGTGGCCTCGGCCATGGTGGGATAGGCCTCGTCGGGAATTTCGTAGCTGTGCTTGGCGCCGATGACAAGCTCTGCAAAGCGGGCGGCATCGGCAATGCCCTCTACCACGGTGGCAGGGCCGCGCATGGCGTCGCCGGCGGTATAGACGCCGGGCACGTTGGTCTCAAAGGCAGGACGGCGGCGGGCGTTCAGTTCAATGCCGTTGGCGGCAAAGAGGGCGTCGTCCACCTGCTCGCCCACGGCGGAGATCACCAGGTCGCAGTCGATTGCCACGGTCTCACCGGTGGGGACGGGGGCGCGGCGGCCGGAGGCATCCGGCTCACCCAGGCGCATCTTGTTGCAGATCAGCTTGCCGTCCGCCTGCTTCACCGGGGCTACCAGCTCCAGGAACTCCACGCCGTCGGCAATGGCCAGCTCCAGCTCCTGAGGATCGGCGGGCATATAGCGCTTGGTGCGGCGATAAACCAGCGTAGAGGACTTGGCCCCGCAGAACTTGGCCAGGCGGGCAGCGTCCATGGCGGTGTTGCCGCCGCCCACAACGGCCACATGGCCCAGCGGTGCAGTGTCTGCGCCGGACTTGCGGTCCTTCATCCACTGGATGACAGGCTTCACATTGCCCTCCAGCTCCAGGCGGCCGGCCTTCCAGGCGCCCACGGCAAAGAGGATGTGGGTGAAGCCCTGAGCCTTCAACGTCTCTACAGAGGGGGCCTCGGTGTTGGTGTGGATCTTGACGCCGTAGGCGGAGATCAGGGCCACGTCCTTGTCAATGGCCTCGTCAGAGATCCGGAAGCCGGGAATCACATGGCGCACAATGCCGCCCAGCGTGGCCTCCCGCTCAAAAATCTCTGCCTGCACGCCTGCGCGGCCCAGGAAGTAGGCCGCCGCCATGCCGGTGGGACCGCCGCCGATGATGGCAACCCGCTTGCCCGGCACAGGGGCGGGCTTTACAATGGAGGCCATCAGGGCGTCATAGCCCTTCTCTGCCGCCAGCAGCTTGGTGGCGCGAATCTGTACGGGCTCGTCATAGAAGTTTCTGGAGCACTTGCCCATGCAGCGGTGGGCGCAGATGGTGCCGGTGATAAAGGGCAGGGCGTTCTTCTCGGTAATCAACTTCAGTGCTTCGTTGTACTTCTCCTTGCGGCAGAGCTCAATGTATTCCGGGATGTCCTGGCAGATGGGGCAGCCGCCCTTGCAGGGAGCCTCAAAGCAGTTGAACCAAGGCACGTCCTCCCGGGACTTCCGGCTGGGCAGCGGCTTCACCGGCTTGACATGGTGATAGTCGGTGCGGCAGGCGAGGCTCAGCTGTTCAATGGCCTGCGAGTCAGTGCCGGCAAAGGGCCCGAAGGCCATGGGCTCCAGCTTTTTGCACATCTGCACCAGGCGGTTGTAGCCGCCGGGCTTGAGGATGGTGGTGGCCACGGTGATAGGCCAGATACCGGCGCCGAAGAGCTTGTCGCAGTTGAAGTACTCCGCGCCGCCGGCAAAGGAGATCTTCATCTTGCCGCCGAACTGCTTGGAGATCCGGCTGCACATTTCAATGGTCAGGGGGAACAGGCTGCGGCCGGACATATACATCTCGTCGTTGGGCAGCTCGCCCCGGGTGGTATCTACGGGGAAGGTATTGGAAAGCTTCAGGCCGAATTCCACACCGGTGTCGTCCGCCAGCTTCTGCAGGCGCTCAAACATGGGCACCGCGTCCTTCCACTGCAGGTCCTCGTTGAAGTGGTGCTCGTCAAAGACGATGTAGTCATAGCCCATGGAGTCCAGAATGTCCCGGGCGGAGCGGTAGCCCAGAATGGTGGGGTTGCACTTGACGAAGGTGTTGACCTTCTTTTCGGTGATCAGATAGGAGGCGATCCGCTCGATCTCATCGGGAGGACAGCCATGAAGGGTGGACAGGGTGACAGAACGGGATACCCGGGGAGAGATGGCGTCAATGTATGCTGCGTCCTCGGGGAAGCGCGCCTTCAGCACACGCTTGCACTCGGCAAACTGCTCGGTATGAGAGGCGTCCTTCATATTCTCAATGTAGGAGTTGACCTTTTCGCCCTTGATGCCCTCCAGGTCATAGCCCACGGACATATTGAACACAAAGCCGTCGGGGTCACCCAGGTCCCACTTTTTGGAGAGCACCTTCAAGGCGCACCAGGCCTTGATATACTCATCCTGGGCCTGGCGGACGGTGAGCTCTGTGGACCACTCCTGGTTATAGCCCTCGTCATCCGCCAGGATGCAGGGGCGGGGCACACAGCGGGCCAGGTCCTCGCCGTCCATCTTCTGGACGGTTTTAACTTCAAAGAACCGGGCGCCTGCCATGTAGGAGGCGATAATATTCTGGGCCAGCTGGCTGTTGGGGCCGGCGGCAGGCCCGAAGGGGGTTTCGATCTTCTCGCCAAAGATGGGCAGGGTCTTGTTGGGGTCTGCCTTGTAGAACTGACGGACGCCAAACACGGTGCCTTCGCGCTCTTTCTCCGTCAAGACCCAGTTTAAAAGCTGGTCAAAGGGAATGGGATACATACGTTCTGACATGATGCATTACCTCCTGTATATTGTTCAGCTTGCGTGTTTCTGTGGCAGGCTCAAAGCACTCAGATCTCGCCGTCAGCGTCATAGCGGCAGTGGTTCAGATCGCCCCAGAGCTTTTCGGACTGCTCCAGAATCCAGGCGTTCTCCGCCTCCTCGTCGATGCCGATGAGCTGACGGTCTTTCATCAGAAGCCTGCCGTTGGCGATGGTGGTCTGGCACTGGCGGCCGGTCATGCCAAAAATCATGTGGCCGTCGATGTTGGCGTCGGAGAAGGGGGTGAAGGGCTTGTAGTCCATGACAATCACGTCCGCCGCGGCGCCGGGCTTCAGCACGCCCAGGGGATCCGGGAAATACTTGGCGCCGATTTTCGCGTTGTTTTTAAAGAGCATATCCGTGACCTCACACCAGCCCACGTTGGGCAGGCAGGCGTTTTGCTTTTGGGCAATCAGGGCCACCTTGATGGATTCCAGCATGTCGTTGGTATAGGCGTCGGTGCCCAAACCCAGCAGGATGCCCGCCTTGTACAGCGGCAGCACCGGGCAGGTGCCCACGGCGTTGCCCATGTTGGATTCGGGGTTGTTAACCACCATGGTACCGGTCTGCTTGATGATGTCAATCTCTGCGGAATTGACATGGATGCAGTGGCCCAGGATGGTCTTGGGCCCCAGAATGCCGTGATCCTGCAGGCGCTGCACCGGGCGGCGGCCGTAATTCTGCAGAGAGTCGTATACGTCGTTCATACCCTCGGAAACATGGATGTGGAAGCCGGTGCGGCCGTTGTTTGCCTCTACCATGCGGTCAAAGGTCTTATCGGAGATGGTAAACAGGGCGTGGCCGCCAAACATGGCCGCCAGCATGGGATCCTTGTTCTTCTCACACTCGGTAATGAAATCGGCGTTTTCCTTGATGGCCTGCAGGCACTTCTCCTCCCCGTCCCGGTCGGAGACCTCGTAGCACAGGCAGGACCGGATGCCGAACTTCTTTGCGGATTCGGCAATGGTGTGCAGGGTGCCGGGGATTTCTCCGTAGGAGGCGTGGTGGTCAAAGATGGTGGTGACGCCCTGCTTGATGCAGTCGATCATCAAAGCGTTGGCGGAGGCTCTGGTGCCGTCCATCATCAGCTTGCGGTCAATGGCCCACCACTGGCCATCCAGCACGTCGTAGAAGTTGTCTGCATTGTAGCCCTTGATGGACAGGCCCCTGGCCAGGGCGGAATAGATATGGGTATGGGCGTTGATCAGGGCGGGCATAATCACGCCGCCCCTGGCATCGATGAACTCCGCCTGGGGGTATTTTGCCTTGAGCTCGGCAGTCTTGCCCACCTCTTTGATTTTTGTACCCTCGATGACTACGCCGCCGTCCTTCAGATAGCCGTTTGCAGGATCCCGGGTGATCAGTCTGCCGTTTGCCAGAATGTACATAAATACAACCTCCTTCATAATAAAAAAAGGAAATGAGGGCGCAGTTGCTACCCGTCACTTCCAGCCCGTGTGCGAAACACTTCGTTACAGCCTTCTATTCACTTACGAGATAATTATAAGGGATTCCGCCCGAAATTTCAAGCCAATTGCCCCATCCATTTCACACAAAGATTTTATCTGTTTTTTGTGGAATGTGATGGTTTTGTGCGCTGGTTTCAGCCTTCACGTCCTCTTTCACAGCAGAGGCTGCTGTGAAAGTCAGAGTCTGCCGTCTGACAGCCCCCCTTCCCGGCAAAAAAGCCGCCGCAGAGACATACGCGTCTGCGGCGGCAATGGCTTTACTTGCGCATAAAGGACTTGCAGTCGGTGCACTGGTCCATGGTGGGGTTCCCCTCATGGGTGCCGACCAGGATGCTGTCCAGAGAGCAGTAGTTGTCGTTCTGGCAGTGATGTGCGCACTGCTCCACCGTGCAGGAGATGCAGTGGTTGGGGTTCTTCTGATGGGTCATGGTGTCTCCCTCCTTCCGTTCGGTCTGTTCTCAGTATGCCCGAGGGAGAGAGATTTATGCATGAACTAGGAGCGGTATCTGCTTTTGATAAACACAAATACTGCCGCCAGCGCCAGCAGCACCCAGGCCCACACAGGCACCCGGAAGCCGGTGTCCGGCTTGGAGAGGTCCTCGCCGTAGAGATTGCGGTACCAGTCGGCCAGCGTCCTGCTTGCCTGTTCGGCTGCCGCGTCATAGTCCTCCCGGCGGAGGCTTGACCAAAAGCTGTCATCCAGCATTTTTGTGAGCTCTGCCTGGGGCAGCACGGCCTCCATGCCTTGGCCCACGGCCAGGGCGGCATCCTCCTCGCCGACAACCAAAAGCAGCACCGCGCCGGTGCGCGCCTTGCCCCCAAGGGCCCAGCGGTCGGCCAGGGTCTTGGCATACTCGGCAGGGGTCTGATCCCGGACAAAGTCCCGGGTGACCACCATCAGCTCAGCGCCGGTGGCATCCGCCAGGGCTCTGGAACGGGACTCCAGGGCAGAGATCTCCACGGCGGAGAGAACCTGGGCATCGTCCAGCACGTAGCCCGCAGGCCGGTCCTGGGCAGGCTGGGACTGGGCAGTACACGCACACAGCAGGCCCACCAGCAGCAGAAAAACCGGAAGCCACCGTTTCATCCGAACACCTCAATTTCACGCACGCCTGCCAGGCGCCGAAGCAGACCGGCCGGGAAGGCCGACAACAGCTTTTGATAGGCCTCCACCTGGCGGTTATAGTCCTGGGCGGTGTACACGCAGCGCTCCGCCTCGGTGGTAAGCAGGGCCCCGTACTTTTCCACATAGCCCAGATCCCGGGGCGACAGCGCCGCCTGGGGCAGCGCCTCGGCCAGGGTCTGCGCTGCCTGCCGCAGGGCAGCAAAGGCCTGGTAACGGGCGCGGTTATCCCCGGCCTGGGCCAGGGTCTGCCGGGCCTCCTCCACGGCGGCGGTTTGGGGCAGGTCATACTTCAATCCCAGCTTGACCAGATAGGCACTGTATTCGTCCACCCGGTCCAGATGCACCCCGGGGCCCAGGTCTCCGCTCTGGGAGACAAAGGCCCGGTCCAGGGCGGCGGCCTTGCGGTTCAAGCTCACCCGGAGATTGAGAACGCTTGCCGCCAGGCACACCGCCAGCACCACCGCCCAGATCAGAATCGGCCTTGCCCGTTTCAACGGTTGATGTCTCTGGTGGCCAGAAGCTTCTGCTTCAGCTCACCCTCAATGCGGCGCAGCTCGCCCTCGGCCGCGGCCCGCTTCTGGCGGCCCTCGGTCTGGATCTGCAGGACCTCGTCCAGGGTGGAGATCAGCTGCTGGTTGGTGTGCTGCAGGGTCTCAATATCCACCACGGCCCGCTCAGATTCCTTGGCAGTCTCTACAGTGGCCATTTTCAGCTTTTCGGCGTTCTTGCGCAGCAGCTCGTTGGTCATATCGGTCACAGCCTTCTGGGCCTCCATGGCCTTGGCCGTGTGGTCAATGCCCAGGGCCAGAACCATCTGGCTCTTCCAAAGAGGAATGGTATTGACAATGGAGGTCTGGATCTTTTCACTCATCAGAGTGTCGTTGTTCTGCAGCAGCCGGATCTGAGGGGCCATCTGGATGGACACCATCCGGGTCAGCTCCAGATCGTGGAGCTTCTTTTCAAACCGCAGACACATGGAGTCAAAGTCGTTGGCGCGCTGAGCATCCTCAGCAAGGCCGGTGGCCTCCGCCTTCTGCCGCAGCTCCACCAGGGTGGTGCTCCGCTCCAACTCCAGCTTCTCCTTGCCGGCCAGGATGTACATGGTCAGCTGCTTGTAGTAGTCCAGGTTCTTCTGGTACATCTGGTCCAGAATGGCCACGTCCTTCATCAGGGTGACCTGGTGGCCCTCCAGCTGGCGGCAGATCTTGTCCACATTGACGTTGGCCTTGTCATACTTGACCTTCAGCGCCTCGATGTTGTTGCCGGCCTTTTTGAACAGGCCAAGGAAGCCCTTCTTCTCCTCCTCGGTGTCAAAGCCCTTGAGCTCCACCACCAGAGAGCCGATCATATCGCCGATCTCGCCCAGATCCTTGGACCGGACGGAGGCCAGAGCGGACTCAGAGAAATCTGCCACGTTCTTCTGGGCGCCGGCGCCGTATTCCAGGGCCAGATTGGGATTGGTAATGTCAATCTTCGCGGCGAAGTCATGGACCACCTTCTGCTCGGCAGGGGTGAGACTGTTGATGTCCGGGCCGGCCTCGGGGGCAGGCTTCTTCTCCTCGGGCTTGGTGAGCTCCAGGGTGGGGACAGCCTCCAGGGTGGGGACAAATTCGGTCTTCTCCTCTGCCTTGGTTTCGATGGTGGGGACGGCGGTGTCAAAGTTCAGTTCGGGTACGTTTTCCATGGGTTTGCCTCCTTCTATATGATCTGTGTGATGTGGATTATTTATTCAGACAGGCCCTCGGCAGCCATGAGCTGCTGCATGACCTTGATTTCTGCGGTGATATCTACCAGATCGTTTTCGTACATATCGTCCAGCTGGCGGCGGCAGGCGGTCTCCACGCCGGAGAGCATCTCGTCGATTCGCCCTCTGGCCCGGGTGACGTTTTCGGTGTCCACCCCGGACTGCTCCAGCTCCAGCCGGCGGGTGAGCAGCTGGATGGTGGTGGGCAGGAAGTATTCCAAAAAGCGCCGGGTCTGGCGGGATTTATCCGGGCTCTGGCTGAGCTTATCCCGGATCTGACCGGTGAGCCGGATGATCTCATCCAGGCGGGCTGTCACATCGGGGTCCGGGAGCTTGGCGTTTAAGGTGCGCAGCTGCTCCAGCTGGGCGTCACAGGTCCGGGTCAGGCGCTCCAGCTCGGTGGGCTCCGCCGGGGGATCGGTCTTGGCAGGGGCGTCAGGCGCAGTGACCAGCCGGGCAATCAGGCTGACCACCAGCGACACACCCAGACAGACAAGGAAATGCCAGAGCCGATAGGTGGGGAAAATGAGACTGTAGAGTACCCACGTGACCCCAAAGGCAATGGCCGGCGCCGGGGAGGCCGGCTTCCGGTGTTCCATACACATCCCCCCTATTTGATCCTTACACAGTATTTTATAACAATTTTCACAGATAGTCAAGGATGTACCCTTGCTGAATTATGGCAATTATGCTATAATACCTGTGGAAGTATTCTTTGAAATACAGCCTGAGGAGGTTTTCCCATGATAAAAGTATCCCCATCGATTCTCTCCGCTGATTTTGTCAACCTGGAGCGGGACATTCGCGCCATGTCCGTTGCCGGGGCGGACTACGTCCATGTAGACGTCATGGACGGCAGCTTTGTTCCCAACATCTCCATCGGCCTGCCGGTGGTGGAGGCCATCCGCCGGGTAACGGATCTGACCCTGGACGTGCACCTGATGATTGAGCGCCCCATCCGCTATGTGGAGCGGTTCTGCAAGGCCGGGGCGGATATTCTTACCGTCCATGCGGAGGCCGACACCCCGGAAAACACCCGGGCCGCGCTGGAAAAAATCCGGGTCATGGGGGTAAAGCCCGCCATCTGTGTCAAGCCGGCCACCCCTGCAGAGGCTGTCCTCCCCTACCTGTCCCTGGTGGACCTGATTTTGGTTATGACTGTGGAGCCCGGCTTTGGCGGCCAGAGCTTTATGCAGGACATGATGCCCAAGCTCCGCACCATCCGCGACTGGCTGGACCGGGACAACCCCGGCTGTGAGCTGGAGGTGGACGGCGGCATCAACGAGAACACCGCCCTGATCTGTCGGGCCCACGGTGCCAATGTGCTGGTAGCCGGCAGCGCCTATTTCAAGGCCCCGGACCCCGCCGCCTTTGTAGCTGCGCTGAAACGGTGAGCGCAAACCCTGCACTACAACAGACAAGAGACTGCCGCAGACCGGCAGTCTCTTGTTTGTTTATGGAATTATTTGCCCATCAGGTACTCATCGATGCCCTTGGCAGCTACCTTGCCGGCGCCCATGGCGGAAATGACGGTGGCCGCGCCCGTGACGGCGTCGCCGCCGGCG
>DFIE01000102.1:34419-34552 GCA_002372735.1 Clostridiales bacterium UBA3705 | reverse complement strand
AGCTGTATGTGGGCGTGGGCGCCGGCCGTGTGCGCGACCTGTTTGACCAGGCCAAGAAGATGGCCCCTGCCATCATCTTCATTGACGAGATCGACGCCGTGGGCCGGCACAGAGGCGCCGGCATGGGCGGCGG
>DFIE01000102.1:25575-34330 GCA_002372735.1 Clostridiales bacterium UBA3705 | reverse complement strand
CTGCTGGTGGAGATGGACGGCTTCAGCGGCAACACCGGCGTCATTGTGATGGCGGCCACCAACCGCAAGGACATCCTTGACCCGGCCCTGCTCCGTCCCGGCCGGTTTGACCGGCAGATCTATATCGGCAAGCCCGACTGCGACGGCCGCGAGGCCATTCTCCGGGTCCACGCCAAGGGCAAGCCCCTGGCGGACACGGTGGATCTGCACATTGTGGCCCGGGCCACGGTGGGCTTCACCGGCGCAGACCTGGAAAACCTGCTCAACGAGGCGGCGCTGCTGGCCGCCCGGTCCAACCGCCCCTGCATCCTGATGGAGGATCTGGAGGAGGGCCTGCTCAAGGTGATGGCCGGGCCCCAGAAGAAGAGCCACAAGGTCTCTCCCCGCACCCGCCGGCTCACCGCCTATCACGAGGCGGGCCACGCGGTTTCCGCCTGGTATCTGCCCCACCATGCCCCGGTGCAGATGGTCACCATCATCCCCCGGGGTCCCACAGGGGGCCTGACCATGTACCTGCCCGAGGAGGACCAGGACGACACCAGCCGCAGCGAGATGTACGAGTCTATTGTCTCCGCCCTGGGCGGCCGGATCGCCGAGAGCCTGAAGATGGACGACATCTCCACCGGCGCCTCTGCGGATATCCAGCATGCCACCTCCATTGCCCATGACATGGTCACCCGCTACGGCATGTCTGACCGGCTGGGCCCCGTGCGCTACGGCGACGACAACGAGATCTTTGTGGGCATGAGCTACGGCCGCACCAAGCCCTATTCCGAGCAGACCGCCGGCAAGATCGACGAGGAGGTCCGCTCCATCATCGACCAGGCCTATGAGCGCTGCACCCAGCTGCTCACCGAGCATGACGACAAGCTGGAGCAGGTGGCCCAATATCTGCTGGACCACGACACCATGACCCGCAGCCAGTTCACCGCCTGCATGGAGGGCAGAGAGATTCCGGACAACGAGTCCGAGTCCATCTTTGACCGCTTTGTTGAGCTGGAAAAGGAGGACCAGGCCCAGCAGGAGGCCCAGGCCCGGAAGGACGAGGGCTACAACTTCTGACCCCCAATCAAAAGCAAACGGAGATCCCCAACCCGGGATCTCCGTGTTTTTTATTTGAGAATCCATTTCAGCAGGAGGAACACTGCCAGGTGCACCCCCAGGGCGATGGGCACCCCATAGGCAAAGCCGGGGTGCAGATCCCGGTTGATTTTGTGCCGGGTCAGCCCCATGGCGACCAGGGCGCCCAGGCTGCCGCCCAGCCAGGCAAAGAGCAGCAGCGTCCGCTCCCGGATCCGCCACAGGTCCAGTACAGCCAGCAGCTTGTCCAGGGCAAAGAGGACAAAGGTGAAGCCATTGAGGACAATGGCATATTTTTCAACAAAAGACATAAACTGGTACCATCCTGATATCGTATTTTTTCGGAGGTGGTTCCATGAAAAGAACCGTGGTGTGCCTGGGGCTTCTGCTGCTGCTTCTGCCCGTGGGCTGTGCCCGGCAGGGGCCGGAGTACTGGGGGGAGGAATCGGTGCCTGCCGCAGCGGTGCAGCCCCTGCGCTACCGGCTGATGTTTCAGGTGCCGGAGGACTGCACGGCCCTGGCGACAGATCTGACTGGGGAGTGCTACGAGGCGGCGGACGGCAGCTACACCATCCAGGGCCGGATTCTCCCGGGCCCGGCGGAGTCTGCAGTGCTGGAGCTCACCGGCAGCTACCCCGACCAGCTCCAGGCGGTGAAAACCACCCGCATGGATATGGAGGAGTACCGCTTCTGCTGGTGCGCCGCCGGGGAGACCGAGCCCTGGCTCTGCCGGGGGGACGTGCTGTATGACGGCAGCGTGTGCTACTGCCTGTGCTTTGCCGCGGCGGAATCCCGGGCGGCGGACCTGGACGAAGTGGCCCGGCAGGTGATGGACAGCTTCGGCCTGTACTATGACGAGGGCTTCCGGGCTCCTATTATACCAGCTGCCGGCCCGGAAGGGAAGAGGCAATTGTCAATAAAACAGAATCTGCCTGCACTCCTGCCGGCAGCACAGCAAAACGCCTCCCGCGTCGGGAGGCGTTTTGTGTGCCCGGGGCTCAGTCAAAGGTCTGGTCCAGCCAGCGCTGGAGCAGGTCGGTGTCAATCTCGGTCTTGCCGAAATCCCGCAGCTCCACCGTGCCGCTGAAGCGGGCGCTGTCGGTGTAGCCGTAGACCTCCGCGCCGGAGAGCTTCCCACCGGAGACCCGGAACACCAGGGTCAGGCTGGTGACGTCCATGTCCATGCGCCGGAGCTCTTCCATCGCCTCGTCGTACTCACCGGGAATGCGGAAGGCGGGCTCAAAGATCTCCAGGGACTTTTCCAGGAAGCGGGGCACGTTGTACCGGTTCAGCTCAAACTGATGCACCTTTGCACCGTCCTCTCTGGAGGTGCTGTAGTCCAGGGTGTCCTCCAGCCACTCCTTGTCGTTGACGGTGAGGGCCCAGGTTTTCAGCAGCTCCTCGCACTGGTCCAGGTCCAGGTGCTCCTCCACCTCCCGGCGGGTGCTGCCGGAGTTGTCAATCTGGTCCAGCAGCTGGCGCAGATCCAGCTCGGTGGGCTGGTCGGCCTGCTCCTCGGCGGAGAAGAAGGCGTCCACCTGCTCCCGGTAATCCTCCCGCCAGACACGTCCCTGGTTGTCCACATAGAGCAGATAGCCCTTGTACAGGGCGATGGTGTCCTCTCCCCGGTCCATCACCACGGCAAGCTCCTTGGCCTCACGGTCAATCTGCACCTGGAAGGTGCCGGAGAGCAGCTCGTTGCCGCCGTCCCGGATATTCACGTCGGCGGTGAAGTTGTCCGCCTTCAGGGTGGCCTGGCCGGCGGAGTACAGCTCCAGCAGGGGGCCGCGGGTCAGACCGAACCAGCCGGTGGCCAGGCCGACGATCAGCACCGCCAGCACCAGCAGGCCAGCGCCGCCGCCGATCCACAGGCCGGGGCTCTTGTACCAGGGCTTTTTGGCCTTGCGCACCTCCATGGGGGCGGCGTAGCTGCCGGGATAGGGGGCCGGTGCCGGGCGGGCTGGCGCGGGCTTCGGCAGGGGCTGGCCGCAGTTGGTGCAGAAGGGGGTGCCGGCATTGTGCCGGCTGCCGCAGGCAGTGCACCATACATATTGCGGGCCTCCCGGGGCAGGTCCGGCGGCAGTCGGGGCTGCGTAGGCCGGATCCGGGGCTGTGGGGGCTGCGTAGACCGGGGCGGGCACAGGCTCCGCCTCAGGCGCAATCGGCTCCGGCGCCGGGGCCGTGGAGGCGCCCACGCCGCCGGGTCTCTGGAAGCCCTTGAAGGAGACGGGCGCTCCCGACTCCATGGGCTGGCCGCACAGGACGCAGAAGGCGCTGCCTTCCGGGTTGTCGCAGCCGCAGTGGATGCATTTCATACTCATTTCCTCCTTGGTAGAAAGTCAGGAATCCTCTCCCACAATTTCGTAGAACCGGCGCCACAGCCGGTCGGTGGTCAGGGGGCACAGCACGTTGCGGGCGCCCAGGCTGTCGTTGTAGTCCTCCAGCTTGTACACGGCGTAGCTGTCGTCATAGGCGGTCTGGGTTACCAGGGGAATCAGGTCAAAGTCGGTGACCTCTGTGCGGGTGCCGGTCTCGTCCACGGTTTTTTGGATGGTCACCGTGGCCATGCCGCCCAGCAGATTGTCCAGCTCGGTCTGGGCGGAGATAAAGTTGCCCAGGGAGTAGTACACCACGGCCTGGTTGCCGTTTTGGGCGGTGTAGCGCTCATAGGGCTCCAGCACATGGGGGTGGGCGTTGATCAGCAGATCCGCCCCCGCGGCCACACACAGCTCCACCGCCTGGCGGGAGGACTCTGTGGGCACCACGGAGTACTCTGTGCCCACGTGGAGGAAGCCCACCGTGATGTCCGCGTTCTCCTCCAGATAGGCGATGTCCGCCAGCAGCTTGTCCTGGTTAGTCAAGAGGTCCACGGCATAGCTCTGGTCCGCGGGCAGCTGGAAGCCGTTGAGCCCGTAGACGTAATTGATCATGCCGATGCGGATGCCGTTGACCTCCACAATGGCGGGCAGGGCGGCGTCCTCGGCGCTCTTGTGGATGCCCAGCACCGTCACGTCCTTGTCGCTCCAGTAGTCAATGGCGTCGTAGATGTTGTCCACGCCCTTGTCCATCACATGGTTGGTGGCGTTCAGGATGACGTCAAAGCCGGCCTTGTATACCGCGTCGCCGATCTCCCTGGGGGTGCCGAAGGTGGGGTAGTTGGACACATTGGCGTGGTCGGAGACAAACATGGTCTCCTGGTTGATCACGGCGATGTCCGCAGCCTGGATGTCGTCCTTCACATACTGGTACAGGTGGTCGTAGTTCCAGGGGTCAAAGCCCCAGCCGGAGCGGTAGACCATGTTGTGGATCAGGTTGTCCCCCACGGCCACCATGGATACCGTGGTCACCTGGGGCTCCGGCGCAGCGGTGGTCACCGGGGCGGCGGTGGTCTCTGGGGCGGGGGCCTCGGTCACAGGCAGGGTCGGGGCGGGCAGGGCCTGGGTGGTCTCCGGCGGCGCCGGGGCAGGGGAGGGGCCCAGCAGCAGCCAGGCGGCCAGCCCGGTCAGGGCCAGCACCAGCACCAGAAAAATCCGGAACCAGACGGCGGAGGCCCTGGTTTTCTTTTTCCTTCTCATCGTTTGCCTCCCGGACAGGGTCCTGCCGCTCAGAAGGCCCAGCGGCCCTGACGGAAGATGGGCACCGTCTCGCCGCTTCTGGTCAGGGCGTCAATGTCCAGCCCCTCGTAGCCGATCATAAAGTCCACGTGGATCATAGACTCGTTGATGCCCAGCTTCCGGCACTCCTCCAGGGACTTGTTCTCAAAGCCCCGGATGGTATCGGCAAAGCCGGCGCCCAGGGCCAGGTGGCAGGCGGCGTTCTCGTCAAACAGGGTTTCGTAGAACAGCAGTCCGGACTGGGAGATGGGGGAGTCCACCGGCACCAGGGCACACTCGCCCAGGTAGGCGGCGCCCTCGTCCATGGAGATCATCTTTTGCAGCAGGGCCTCGTTTTTCTCGGCGTGGACCTCCACGGCCCGGCCCTGTTCAAACCGGACGGAGAAGTTCTCAATCAACTGGCCCTGGTAGGACAGGGGCTTGGTGGCGTAGACAATGCCCTCGGCCACCCCCCGCATGGGGGAGATAAAGCACTCCTCGGTGGGGATGTTGGGGTTGAAGAAGATGCCCTGCAGGCTCCTGTCCCCGCCGCCCTTAAACTCGGCCTCGGGGATCATGCCCACGGTAAAGTCGGTGCCGTTGGCGCCCTTGTAGATCAGCTTGTCAATGCCCAGGCTGTTCAGGTAAGCGCACCGGTCGTGGAGATCCTTGTTGTGGGCCTCCCAGGCGGCCACGGGGTCCTCCGTGACCCTGGAGGTGAAGAGGATGGCCTCCCACAGCTTTTCCACGGCCTTGCCCTTGGGCAGCTCGGGGAAGAGCTTCTTGGCCCAGGCGACGCCGGGCACCGCGGCGATGCACCACTGGTATTTGTTCTCCATGGCGTCCCGGTAGGGCTTCAGGATGGGGTAGCGCTTCTGGCCGGCCTTGGCCATCTTCTCCTGGTTGATACCCTTCAGACCGTCGGGATCCTCAGAGACCAGGTAGATCCGGCAGGGCAGCACGTCCACGTAGTGCTGCAGCCGGGCCTTCTCCCACTCCTCCACCTTGGCCAGGGTGGTCAGGCTGCGGTGGCGGTAGTGGAGCTTTTCCAGGGGCTGGTAGTGAAACTCCGTGATAACCTTTTTTGCCCCGGCCTTATAGCACTCGTCGGTGAGCAGCTCCACAAATCCGGGCTGGTCCAGGTCCGCCTGGATGATGACCTCCTGGCCCTTCTGGACGTTGACGCCCACCCGGGCAATCAGCCGGGCATACTTGCGCAAGACGGTTTTCTTCATGATGTCTCTCTCCTTTGGTGTGGTTGCATATGGGATCACTCTCGGGTGTACTCCACGGTTTTGCCGTTGCCGGTCAGCCGCAGCAGATTGCCGGCAAGCTCATAGGTGTAGCTGCGCTGCTGCTGACCGGTGTCGTCCTCGTAGCGGACGGTCAGCAACCCGCCGGCGGCAAAAAATTCGCCCTCCAGGTCGGCGTAATCCTGGCCCTGGTATTCCAGCAGGATCCGGGCGCTGCCGTCTTCGGACAGGATCAGGGTCTCGGTAAACTCCCGCCCCTGGGTGTACTGCCCCTGGTTGACCCAGGTGCCGTACAGGGCGGAGAGATCCTCCTCGGTCTCGGTGGGCGGCGCAGGCTCCGGTGCCCTGCCGCCGCAGCCGCACAGCACCAGGGCCAGGGCTGCCAACAAAGCCAGCAGTCTTTTCATAGTGCAGCCTCCTGTGTCCAGCGGATGGGCGCCTGTCCGTTGGCCTGTAAAAATTCGTTCACTCTGGAAAAGGGAGCCGAGCCGAAAAAGCCCCGGTAGGCGCTCAGGGGGCTGGGGTGGACAGACTCTGCAATCAGCCGGGGCCCGGCGGCGGGGAGGATCAGCGGCCGCTTCTTTTGGGCCTGGCTGCCCCACAGCACAAAAGCGATGGGCTGGGGCAGGGCCGCCAGGGCGGCGATCACCTCGTCGGTAAAGGCCTGCCAGCCCAGCTCTCTGTGGCTGTTGGCCTGGCCGGCCCGGACGGTGAGCACCGTGTTCAGCAGCAGCACCCCCTGCCGGGCCCAGCCGGACAGGTCGCCGCTTGCAGGGGCGGGCCGGCCCAGGTCGCGCTCCAGCTCCCGGTAAATGTTTTTCAGCGACGGCGGCAGGGGAACCCCCTTGCCCACAGAGAAGGCCAGCCCGTTGGCCTGCCCCGGCCCGTGGTAGGGGTCCTGGCCCAGAATCACCACCCGCACCTGCTCCGGTGGGGTCAGGGCAAAGGCGGCAAAGAGCTGCTCCCTGGGGGGATAGACCGTCCCGGTCTCGTAGGCGGCCAGGGCCTGCTCCAGGGTGCGGCAGTGGGGCAGCCGGTCAAAGGGCCGGTGCAAAAAGCGGTCCCAGGTCATCGCTTTGCAGTGGTGGCGGCGGTGATGGCGTCCTCGGTCAGGCCGTCCTTGCGCAGCATCTGGCGCATGACCTCAATGTCTGCAGAGATATCCACCACGTCGTTTTCAAACAGCTTGTCCAGCTGCTTCTCGTAGCCCTCGGCCAGCTCGTCCAGCATGGCGTTGATTTTGGCCTTGGCCTCCCGGATGGAGGCGGTCTCCACCCCCTGGGATTCCAGCCTGGCGTAGTTTTCCAGGGCCTTCAGGGTGGTGGGCAGATAGTAGTTCAAAAAGCTGTAGAGCTGGGACTCTTTCTCGGGTTCTTTGTCCAGGATCAGGAAGATTTTCCGGGTCAGGTCCTCAATCCGGTCGATCTTGGCGGAGACCTCCGGGTCGTCGATCAGGTCGTTGTCCGCCCGGATCTGCCGCAAAATCCGGTCAGACCGGGAGACTGCCTCTTCTTTTTTCTCTGCCGGCCGCACCACCTGCTCCTCGGTGAACTCGGTGCGCATCAGCCGGTAGGTTTTCATGTCGATCCAGGCCGGGTCCAGCACGCCCCGGGTGATCATCTCCCGCAGGTCCTTGATGACCTTGTGGTAGTCAATGCCCATAACGTCCGCCAGATAGTGGATGGGCACGGCGGTCTTGTCGCCGATGAGCTTCAGGTAGGCCTGGAACCGCTCGGCCTTGTTGTGGCGCATCCGGCCGTAGATGGCGGTCACGCCGCCCACAGCCATAATCGTAAAGTAGAACAGGGGAGATACCAGCCCCTGGGCGGAGACGCCGTCGCTGAGCAGGGCCAGGCTCCCGGCCGCCCCGCCGATAAAGCCGATGCCCGCCGCAATGGCGCCGAAGATGGAGATCAGGGTGCCCTTGCGGGGGATGCCGCTGCCGGCGGCCTGGGCAGGCACGGGCCGACCCTGGGCAATCTGCCGGATCTGGGCCCGCTGGGCGGCGGGGCTGGCCTGGGGTCGGATCACCTGGGGCTTCTGCATCTCGTTGAGAGAGGGAAGCTCCAACTTGCCGCCGATGTTGGGCAGGATGTCCAGAATGTTGGCCACAATCAGACCGATGCCCACCGGCGGGGCGAACATGCTGATGATGGCGCCAAGGAAGAACCAGCGGCGTCTGCTGCGGGATTTTTGTTCGTTTTGCGCTCGATTGTCCATAAAAGCCTCCTGTGAAGAAAGCAATCTCTCCCCGGGCCGGCGCTGCCGGCAGGGGACACTATACCATGTTACTGCCTATTTTACCGCAAAAACCCCCGGGTGTAAAGCGTATACTTTTTAATTATATGTAAAAATTCAGGAAAAACCCATTGACAACCCGGAGCAGAAATGCTAAATTGTTGCTACAAACACATTGGTAGTGTGGGAGTCTGCCGCCGGCAGGCTGCCGCTGCAATGAAATTTATCGTCTGGAGGAACCAACTATGTCCAACACCCCCCTGATCGGCGCCGCAGTCATCGGCCAGTCCGGCGGCCCCTCTGCAGTCATCAACGCGTCCGCCTACGGCGTCATCAAAACCGCGCTGGAGAGCGAATATATCACCACCGTGTACGGTGCCAACCATGGCATCAAGGGCGTCCTGGAGGACCGCCTGATGATCATGGACGAGGAAGATCCCAAAGAGCTGGAAAAGATGCTCTACACCCCCTCCTCCGCCCTGGGCTCCTGCCGGTACAAGATTGCCGATCCCGACGAGGACGACACCGATTTCAAGCGGATCCTTGAGATCTTCCGCAAGTACAACATCCGCTACTTCTTCTACAACGGCG
>DFIE01000102.1:17283-25492 GCA_002372735.1 Clostridiales bacterium UBA3705 | reverse complement strand
CACCTGCAACAAGATCAGCCGCTACTGCGCCAAGGTGGGCTATGAGTGCCGCGTCATCGGCGTGCCCAAGACCATCGACAACGACCTCTACGGCACCGACCACTGCCCCGGCTTCGCCTCTGCGGCCAAGTACATTGCCACCTCCCTCATGGAGGTCAGCCGTGACTCCAAGGTCTACAACACCGGCATGGTCACTATCGTAGAGTGCATGGGCCGTCACGCCGGCTGGCTCACCGCCGCGGCTTCCCTGGCCAACCTGAAGGGCGACGGCCCCGACCTGATCTACCTGCCCGAGGTCGACTTTGACATGGATCGGTTTATTGCCGACGTCAAGCGGGTGTACGATGCCAAGCAGAACTGCCTGGTGGCGGTTTCCGAGGGCGTCCACTACGCCGACGGCAGCTTCGTCTCCGAGGCCAAGACCTCCGGCACCGACGGCTTCGGCCATGCCCAGCTGGGCGGCCTGGCAGCCCGTCTGGCGGCTGTGATCAAGGCGGCCACCGGCGCCAAGGTCCGCGGCATTGAGCTGAGCCTGCTGCAGCGCTGCGCCTCCCACTGCGCCTCCGCCACCGACATCGAAGAGAGCTTCAACTCCGGCCGCGTGGCCGTGGAATCCGCCCTGGCGGGCATCACCGGCAAGATGGTGGGCTTCAAGTGCGACCGCACCGACGGCTACAAGTGCGAGTACACCCTCTTCAACCTGACCGACGTGGCCAACACCGAGCAGAAGGTCCCCCTGTCTTGGATCACCCCCGAGCACAACGGCGTCACCCAGGACTTTGTGAACTACTGCCTGCCCCTGATCCAGGGCGAAACCAAGCAGGCCAAGGAAGACGGTCTGCCCAGCTTTGTCAACCTGAAAAAGGTCTTTGCCCACTGATTCAAGTCTGTAAAAAAAGCGGCCCGCCGGGCCGCTTTTTTGCGCCTGCCCGGGCTCGGGGCGAGGGAGGAATCTTTTCCTTGCATTTTAGTTCTTGACGTGATATTATAAATTGAATTACAATGCGATGAAATGCGCCGGGAAACGCCCGGCAGAAGGGGGATGTCACATGGTCATAGCACTTTTGGGATTCGGCACGGTAGGCGAGGGTGTTTACCGAATGCTTCAGGACCGGGAGGACATCCGGGTCAAATACGTGCTCTGCCGCCGCACGCCGGAGCATCTGAACGCCATCCTCACCCACCGGATTGAGGACATTGTCTCCGACCCCGAGGTGGAGACCGTGGTAGAGGTCATGGGCGGGCTGGACCCTGCGGAGGACTACGTCTGCCGGGCCCTGGCGGCGGGCAAGCATGTGGTCAGCGCCAACAAGCTGCTCATTGCCACCCGATACCGCCGGATTCTGAATCTGGCCCACGCCAACCAGGTGGCGGTGCGCTGCACCGCGGCGGTGGGCGGGGGCATCCCCTGGCTGATCGAGATTGAGCGCTGCAAGCGCACCGACAGCATCTTTGAAATCACCGGCATCATGAACGGCACCACCAACTACATTCTCGATACCATGCAGAGCTCTGACGCCTGCTTTGCCCAGGCCCTGGCCCAGGCCCAGAATCTGGGCTATGCCGAGCAGGATCCCTCCTCGGACATTGACGGCGTAGACAGCTGCTGCAAGCTGGTGATCTCCGCCAACCTGGCCTTTGACGTGTTCATCACCCGGCAGGACGTGGAGGTCTTCGGCATCCGCACCATCCAGACCCGGGACATTGAGGACTTCCGGGCCCACGGCCTGTGCTGCCGGCTGATTGCCTCTGCCGAGCACTACTTTGACACCGTCAGCGCCGTGGTAGAGCCCACCCTGGTGTCTGCCACAGACATGGAGGCGGCGGTGCGCTCCAACTACAATCTGATCTCCCTGGTCAGCCACCACGCCGGCCGCCAAAGCTACTTTGGCCAGGGCGCGGGGCGCTGGCCCACGGCATATAATGTCCTGCAGGATCTTTTGGACATTGCCGCCGGGGTGGGCAGCTTTTACCAGGCCAGGCTGCTGGCCAACAACGTGGACAACAGCCATTTTGTGCGGCGCTACTACGTCCGCACCGAGGCGGTCTCCCCCTGGCTGGAGGCCAACACCGAAGCGCGCTGGTCCGCCGGCGTGATTACAAAACCCCTGCCTGCCTCCCGGGTCCACGACTGGGCCGCCCGGGCCAGACAGGAGGATCCCGGGCTGTTCTTCGCAGCCCTGCGATTGGAGGGAAATGCCAATGCTTAAGGTACTCAAATTCGGCGGCTCTTCCATGGCCAACGCCCAGCAGTACGCCAAGGTCAAGGCCATTGTGAACTATGACGAATCCCGCCGGGTGGTGGTGGTCTCCGCCGCCGGCAAGCGGTTCAAGCAGGACCACAAGGTCACCGATCTGCTCTATCTCTGCCACGCCCACCTGCGCTACGGGGTGTCCTGTGACAGTGTGTACGATATGATCTGCCAGCGCTACCTGTCCATTGAGCAGGAGCTGGGGCTGGAGCCCTGCATGGGCAGGGAGCTGGCCCACCTGCGGCAGCAGATGGACAACGGTCTCAGCGAGGACGCCCTGGTCTCCCGGGGGGAGTATCTCTCCGCCCGGCTGATGGCGGAGTATCTGGGCTTTACGTTTGTTGACGCCAAGGATTGGCTCCGCTTCCGCCTGGACGGCACGGTAGACAAGGAATACTCCTATGCCCGCCTGCAGGAGCTGGCCCGGGACAAGAAAATCGTCACCCCCGGCTTTTACGGGGTCATGCCCGACGGCAGCATCAAAACCTTCAGCCGGGGCGGGTCCGACATCACCGGCGCCCTGGCCGCCGCGGCCCTGGACGCAGACGTGTACGAAAACTGGACCGATGTGTCCGGCATCCTGATGGCAGACCCCCGGATTGTGGACAATCCGGAGCCCATTGAGCAGGTCACCTATACCGAGCTGCGGGAGCTCAGCTATCTGGGCGCCCAGGTCCTCCACGAGGACACCATCTTCCCCGTGGCGGAGAAGAACATCCCCCTGAACATCCGCAACACCAACGATCCGGCCCACCCCGGCACCATTATCATGGAGCACTTTGACGAGTCCCCCACCGAGAGCGACCACCGCTTTATCACCGGCATCGCCGGCAAGAAGGACTATTCCATCTTCAGCGTGGCCAAGCGGGGCTTCTCCTCCCAGGTGGGGGCCCAGCGGCGGATTCTCCAGGTGTTTGAGAATCACGGCGTCAGTGTGGAATACACCCCCAACGCCATTGATACCGTGTCCCTTGTGGTGCAGTCTGCCCAGCTGGAAAAGCAGCTCCACGCCATTATGGCAGAGCTGGAAAAGGAACTGAGCCCCGACCGCATCACCGTGACCGACAACATTGCCATTGTGGCGGCAGTGGGCCGCAAGATGGCCTTCCGCCCGGGCATTTCGGGCAAGGTGTTCTCGGCCCTGGGCCGGGAGGGCATCAACATCCGCATGATTTCCCAGGGTCCCCAGGAGGTCAATATCATCATGGGCGTGGCCAATGAGGACTTCCACAACGCGGTGCGGGTGCTGTATAACAGCTTTGTAAAATAACGCCGGCGGCATGTCCGGCAGTTGAGATTGATTGGAGGAGGAACCTTATGAAGCAGTATAAAGTCGGCATCCTGGGCGCCACCGGCGCCGTGGGACGCGAAATGATGAAGATCCTCACCCAGCGGCAGTTCCCCGTGGGTGAGCTGCATCTGTATGCCAGCGAGCGCAGCGCCGGCAAGGTGGTGGAGTGGAACGGCCAGCCCATCCAGATCGAGCTGGCGGCAGAGGACGCCTTTGAGGGCCTGGATATTGTCCTGGGCGCAGCGGAGAACGACGTGGCCAAGGCCTTCGCCCCGGCCATTGTCAAGGCCGGCGCCGTGTTTGTAGACAATTCCTCCGCCTTCCGGCTGGATCCCAAGGTCCCCCTGGTGGTGCCCGAGGTGAACCCCGAGGACGTGAAGACCCACCAGGGCATTGTGGCCAACCCCAACTGCTCCACGGTGATTGCGGTCACCGCGGTGAACGCCCTGCGCAAGCTCTCGCCCATCCGCACCATGGTGGCCTCCACCTACCAGGCGGTGTCCGGCGCCGGGGCCGCCGGCCCGCTGGAGCTGGCCGAGGAGGTCAACGCCCTGTACCAGGGCAAGCCCGTGCAGCCCAAGGTGTTCCCCTACCAGATCGCCTTTAACCTGATCCCCCAGATCGGCAGCGAGCAGGAGGCGGGCTACACCTCCGAGGAGATGAAGCTGCAAAACGAGGGCCGCAAGATCCTCCACCTGCCCGAGATGCAGGTGTCCTGCACCTGTGTGCGGGTGCCGGTGGTGCGCAGCCACTCTATTTCCCTGCAGCTGGTGTTTGAGCGCAAGATCTCCGTGGCGGAGGCCCACCGGGCCCTGGCCATTGCCCCCGGCTGCCGGCTGGTGGACAACCTGGAGCGGAAGCAGTACCCCATGCCCCTGGACACCTCCGACCAGGATCTGGTCTTTGTGGGCCGGGTGCGCCGGGATCTGACCAACGAAAACGGCCTGTGCCTGTGGTGCTGCGGCGACCAGATCCGCAAGGGCGCTGCCACCAACGCCATCCAGATTGCCGAGCTGCTGATCCGCTGAGCCCCTGAGGAGAGAACATTGATGTATTGCAACGACTGCGGCCGGCCTGTGGAGCCGGGTGCCCGCTTCTGCGACCACTGCGGCGCACCCCTTGCGGCAGATCCCGCATCCAACCGGCAGACAGGCTGGCGGGATGCCGCCCTGTCCGGACAGCAGGAGGCACCCCGCCGCCAAATGCCCAAGCTGCTGCTCCTGGCCCTGATCTGGATCCCGGTGCTGGCGGCAGTGGTCACGCTGCTGGTGGTGGTGCTGAAGCCGGACGACGGCGCCCCGGCGGAGACCACCCTTGCCGCCGCCGAGACCCGGGCGCCTGTCACCGATCCCCCGGCCACCCAGGCCCTGCCTGTGGAGACGGCCGCCCCCGCCATCCAAAGCGCGGACACCCAGCCCATTCTGCGGGAGAACCGCTATGAGCTGATCATTGAGGACGTGGACTGGGCCGAGGCAAAGGCCAAGGCCGAGACCATGGGCGGCCACCTGGCCACGGTGAACTCCCCCGAGGAGGAGGCAAAGCTGGTGGCCCTGTGCAGCCAGCATGACCGGATCCACACCGTCTATCTGGGGGGTTACCTGGGCACCGACTGGAACTTCCACTGGATTACCGGCGAGCCCTTTGACCAGGACTTCTGGTTTGACACCCAGCCCTCCTATTATGACGACGACGGGGTCACCCTGGAAAATGTGCTCTGCCTGTATAACGTGCCCTCCATGGGCGGCTGGCTGTGGAACGACTGCCGGGATGATCTGGTCAGCGTTTACGGCGAGTTTAACGGCCACGGCCGGATCGCCTACCTGGTAGAATATGAAGCGAATTAAACTCATTGCATGGAGCTTGGCCCTGGCCCTGCTGCTGGGCTGCGCCGGGGAGATCCGGGTGGAGGACACCCAGCCAATGCCCCTGCCGCCCCTTGACACCGACGCCCCGGTCACCACCATGGTGCCCATGATGACCCAGACGGAGGAAACCGAAATGTCTGCTTCCGCCACCACCGAGACGGACCTTCCCGAGACCGCCGCGCCCGAGACCGATGCCCCGGACCCGGTGGAGACCCTGCTGGCCGCCATGACCGACGGGGAGAAGGTTGCCCAGCTCTTTGTGGTCACCCCAGAGACCCTGGCCCTGGCCGACGGGCCTGCCACCGTCACCGGGGAGATGACCCGGCAGGCCTTTGCCCAGTATCCTGTGGGAGGGCTGATCTATCTGGAGCGGAATCTGATCAGCCCGGACCAGACCCGGCAGATGCTCTCCGGCGCCCAGGACCTGAGCCTGCGCCAGACGGGGCTGCCGCTCTTCCTCTGCCTGGACGAGGAGGGGGGTACCGTCCGCCGGGTCAGCGCCAACCCGGGCTTTGACATCCCGGCCTACCCGGACATGGCCCAGGTGGGCGCCGGGGGAGACGAGGCCGAGGCCCGGCGCATCGGCGCGGAGATGGGGGAATATCTCGCAGACCTGGGCTTCAACGTAGACTTTGCCCCGGTGGCGGACGTGCTGACCAACCCGGACAACCGGGTGGTTGCCCGCCGCAGCTTCGGCGCGGACCCGGAGCTGGTGGCCCGGATGGACGCGGCCTTTCTGGAGGGGCTGCAGTCCCAAGGGGTCTGGGGCACCTACAAGCATTTCCCCGGCCACGGGGCCACGGCGGAGGACTCCCATGAGGGCTTTGCCGTCAGCCTGCGCACTGCCCAGGAGCTGTGGGACCTGGACCTGGTCCCCTTCCGGGACGGGGCGGCCCGGGGGGTGCCCTTTGTGATGGCGGGGCATATCACCCTGCCCAACGTCACCGCCCAAGAGGAGCCTGCCAGCCTGTCCTACGAGCTGGTCACCGGTCTGCTGCGGCAAAAAATCGGCTACGAGGGCATTGTGATCACCGACTCCCTGGATATGGGCGCCATTTCCCAGCGCTGCGGCGTGGGGGAGGACGCGGTGCAGGCGGTGCTGGCGGGCTGCGATATGCTGCTGATGTCTGACAATTTCCGCCCCCGCTATGCCGCGGTGCTCGCCGCGGTGGAGGATGGCACCATCTCCCAAGCCAGGCTGGACGAATCCGTCCGCCGCATCCTGCGGCTGAAGCTGAGCGCGTAAACAACAAGAACGGCGCCTCCGGGGCGCCGTTCTGCTTTATGTCATTTACTCTCTGTCAAAAATCCGCTCCGCGGCCAGGCATTTGCCGGTGCTGCTGTCCAGGGTGAAGAGCACGCCCTCCAGCTTGCAGGGGCCGGGGGCGGATTCGTACCGACTGGTCAGCCCGCCCCGGAACTGGGCGATGGACTGCTCCGGCCGGATGCCCAGCACAGAGACTGCCGGGCCGGTCATGCCCAGGTCGGTGACGTAACCGGTGCCCTTGGGCAGGATCTGGGCGTCGGCAGTGGGCACATGGGTGTGGGTGCCCCACAGGGCGGAGATTTTGCCGTCCAGCATAAAGCCCATGGCCAGCTTTTCCGAGGTGGCCTCGGCGTGGAAATCGATGAGAATCAGCCGGGTTTCCGCCTGCTTCACCAGCTTTTCCGCCAGCAGGAAGGGGTTGTCCGGGCCAAAGCGCATATTGCACCGGCCGATGAGGTTGATCACTGTGACCTCCCCGGCCCGGCTGTCATACACCCCCACCCCCCGGCCGGGGCAGAGGGGAGAGTCATTGGCCGGGCGCAGGATATAGGGGCTGTCGTCCAGATAGTCGGCAATCTGCTGGCGCTGGTAGCTGTGGTTGCCCAGGGTGATCACGTCGGCCCCGGCATCCAGGATCTCCTCGGCCTGGCGGGGGGTGATGCCCACCACCGAGGCGTTCTCCCCGTTGACCACGCAAAAGTCTACGCCCAGCTGCCGCTTCAGAGTCCGCAGCCGGCGGCTCAGCCAGTTCAGCCCGCCGCTGCCGCACACATCTCCCACTGCCAAAACCTTGAATTCCATCCCAAGACCGTCCTTTGCTTTTTGCCCTATTATATCTGCTCCCGGCGGAAAAAACAAGGGGCGGGGGGATTTTTGATTCTTTTTACAAATTGTTCACCGATTTTCCAAACGCCGCGCTATAATAAGAGGAGATTGAAAACAAGGAGAGAAGACCTATGGCCACGAAGATTCTGATTGTGGAGGATGATCATAATATTGCGGATCTGCTCCGGCTCTACCTGGAAAAGGAGGGCTATGAGGTGCAGATCGCCTCCGACGGCGGCAAGGGCGTGGAGCTGTTCCGCCGTATGCAGCCGGATTTGGTGCTGCTGGATATTATGCTGCCGGTGCTGGACGGCTGGGGCGTGTGCCGCACCATCCGGGCCGAGTCCCAGACCCCTGTCATCATGCTCACCGCCAAGGGCGAGCTGGACGACAAGGTCACCGGTCTGCGCCAGGGCGCCGACGACTACATCACAAAGCCCTTTGAGATGCCCGAGGTGCTTGCCCGGATTGAGGCGGTCCTCCGCCGCAGCGGCAAAAACCCGGACAAGCACGAAAAGCGCCTGGTGTTTGACAAGCTGATCATTGATATGGAGGCCTTTGAGCTCACGGTCAACGGCAAAAAGATCCCCACCCCGCCCAAGGAGATGGAGCTGCTGTACCACCTGGCCTCCACCCCCAACCGGGTGTACACCCGAAACCAGCTGCTGGACGAGGTGTGGGGCTTTGACTACTTCGGCGACACCCGCAC
>DFIE01000102.1:0-17226 GCA_002372735.1 Clostridiales bacterium UBA3705 | reverse complement strand
TGGACGTGCACATCAAGCGCCTGCGGGAGAAGCTGGAGGGCGTGTCCGACCAGTGGAGCCTGAAAACCGTGTGGAGCGTGGGCTATAAGTTCGAGGTGGCCAACCCGTGAAGCGCAGCTTTACCGGCCAGCTCATGATGACCATCAGCCTGATCTTTCTCACGCTGATTGTGCTGAGCGCCTCCACCCAGTTTTTATACTACCAGTCCACCCTGGCCCTGCTGCGCCAGGGGCTCACCTCCTCGGCCACGGCGGCGGCGGATATGACAGGCCTGTACGGGCTGGACGGGGGGCTGCAGTCCTCCCTGATGCTCCGCCTGCAGCTGAACTACACCGCCCGGGCCACGGGCTATGACACTGTGGTCCTGGACCAGACCGGCACCGTGGTGGCCTGCTCCTGCGGGATGCAGAGCTGCGAGCACCTGGGCAGCCGGGTGGAGCTGGACCAGCTTGCAGCCAAGGACGATGCCGGCTCCCGGTTTACCACCGGCCTGCGGGCGGACTGCTATCCCACCGCCCGCATGGCCTGCCTGGCCCCGGTCACCCTGGGCGCCGGCAGCACAGAGCTCTATGTGCTCTCCTCGGTGGATGCCGGGCAGCTGCACTCGCTGATGGGCAACGCCACCAAGATCAATCTGGTCACCGTGGTGGCGGTGATGGTGCTCTCTCTGCCCCTGGTGTGGGCCCTGGTGCAGCGCCAGACCAAGCCCATCAAAGAGCTCACCGCCGCGGCCCGCCGCCTGGGCCACGGCCAGATGGACGCCCGGGTGCCCACCGGCGGCGACAACACCGCCGAGATGGACGAGCTGGCGGTGGCCTTTAACAACATGGCCCAGGCCCTGCAGACCTCTGAGCACAAGCGGCAGGAGTTTGTGGCCAACGTCAGCCACGAGCTGAAAACCCCTATGACCACCATCTCCGGCTACATGGACGGCATGCTGGACGGCACCATCCCCGCAGAGGACCAACCCCGGTATATGCAGACCATCTCCCAGGAGGTCAAGCGCCTGTCCCGGCTGGTGCGCTCCATGCTGGAGATCTCCCGCCTGCAGGACAAGGGCATCCCTCCCGAACGGATGCGGAGCTTTGACGTCTGCGACACGGTGGGCCAGGTGCTCATCAGCTTTGAGCAGAAGATCAACCAAAAGCACCTGGACGTCCAGGTGGATATGCCTGAGCAGGGGGCCCGGGCCGTGGCCGACCCGGACGCCATCACCCAGGTGGTGTATAATCTCATTGATAACGCCGTGAAGTTCTGCCCCCAGGACGGGGTGCTGAGCCTGGCGGTCAAGCAGACCAAGCAGAACAAGTATCTGGTCTCGGTGAAAAACACCGGCCCCACCATTGCCCCCGAGGAGCTGCCCCTGGTGTTTGACCGCTTCCACAAGACGGACAAGAGCCGCAGCGTGGACCGGGACGGGGTGGGCCTGGGCCTGTATATCGTCAAAACCATCATTCTCAGCCACGGCGAGGACGTGTACGTCACCAGCCGGGGCGGGGAGACCGAGTTCTCCTTTACCGTGAAAAAAGCCTGAAGGGCGGTGAACCGCAGTGGAAGACAAGTTAATTCCCATGGAGGCAGAGGTGCTGGAAATGCAGCCCCCTGCCAAGCCCTGTGATTTTTACGGCACTGCCACCCCCCAGGTGCCCAAGCGGGATCTCACCCCCCTGTGGGTCAGCCTGTGTCTGGCGGTGGTGCTGGTCTCCAGCGTGACGGTGCTTCTGGCCATGCTGGAGATCCGCCTGGTCCACTCTGATGCAGACGGCTGGATGCTCACCGTGGCGGAGCGCCGGCTGACCGAGTCTGACGAGCGGCAGATCCAGGCCCTGTCTCCGGTCCAGGCCGGGCAGAGCACCGTCACCCAGCGGGCAGCGGACCAGCGGGAGGCCGGCATCCGGCTTCAGGGCGCCTCTGACGCCGCCGGCGCCCTGGACGCCGCCGCGGTGTACCGCAAGGTGTCCGGCAGCGTGGTGCTGCTGGAGTACAGTACCCTGTATGAGACCTGTACCGCCACCGGGGTGGTGCTCACCCAGGATGGCTATCTGCTCACCGCCGCCGAGAGTCTTGCCGGGGTGAGCGCCCTGTACGCCACCCTGCCCGACGGCACCCGCACCACCGCCCAGCGGGTGGCGGAGGACAGCTCCACCGGCATTGCCCTGCTCAAGGTAGAGGCCGAGGGGCTGAGCCCCGCGGAGTTCGGCCGCAGCGCCAATCTCCAGGTGGGGCAGACGGTGTACAGCGTGGGCAATCCCTACGGCGCGGCCATGCCCCGGGTGCTCACCCAGGGGATTCTCTCCGCCAAGACCAGCCAGAGCCTGGGGGGCGCGTCCCTGGAGCTGCTGCAAACCACCGCCGGCGACGGCAGGGAGCACGGCTGCCCCATCTTTAACGTCTACGGCCAGGTGGTGGGGCTGACCTGCCCGGTGGGGCGCTGGTTCACCGCAGACGGCAGCGACCCCTGCTTTGCCCTGGACAGCACCGGCCTGCAGAGCGTGGTCTCCGCCCTGCTCACAGCGGGCAGCGGCCAGAGTCTCAGCCTGGGTATGGAGGTGGGTCTGATCCCGGAGAACTACCTGCAGTACTTCGGCTATCCCGGCAGGCTCTGGGTAGAAGCCGTGTACGAGGGCAGCCCCGTGGATCAGGTACTCTATCCCCTTGACGTGATCACCGCCGTGGACGGCGTGGAGGTCAGCACCCTGGAGCAATACCGGGACTGTCTCAGCGCCCACCAGGTGGGCGACACCGTCAAGCTCACCATCTACCGAGCCGGCAACTGGTACACTGCCACGGTGCCGGTGCTGGCCGGATAAAAAATGATTGCCGCGTTCTGCAGAACGCGGCAATCATTTTTTATTTCTTGATCCAGGTGCTGGGGGAGAAGCTCAGCAGCAGGGGATAGATCTCCAGCCGGCCAAAGAGCATGGCAATGGAGAGCACCACCTTGATCAGCGGGGTGTAGCCTGCAAAGTTGGCCGCCGGACCTACCAGATTCAGGCCCGGGCCGATGTTGTTGAAGCAGGAGGCCACCGCCGTGAAGTTGGAGGTGAAGTCGTACCCCGGCTGGAAGGAGGTGATGAAGAAGAACAGGGCGAACAGGCCCATATACAGGGCAAAGTAGGTGCTCACAGACACCAGCACCGAGTTGTCCACCCGCTTGCCCTCAAACCGGACCACACCCACAGACCTGGGGTGGAGCAGGTGGCGCAGCTCCCGCTTGGTGGTCTTGTACAGCAGCACCAGCCTGGAGACTTTCAGTCCGCCGGCGGTGGAGCCCGCGCAGCCGCCCATAAACATCAGCAGCACCAAGATCGCCTTGGACAGCTCCGGCCACAGGTTGAAGTCTGCGGTGGAGAAGCCTGTGGTGGACACCACTGTGTTCACCTGGAAGAAGGCGTGCCGGGTGGCCTCGGCCACGTTGCCGTACAGGGGCAGGATGTTTACGGTGATCACCCCGGTGGCGGCCAGCACCACGCACACATAGGTCCAGAACTCCTCGCTGCGGAACACCGGCTTAAACCGCCGGATCAGCAGCAGGTAGTAGAGGTTGAAGTTCACGCCGAAGAGCATCATAAACACGGCAATCACCCACTGCTCATAGGCGGAGTAAGAGCCGATGGAGTCGCCCCGGATGCCGAAGCCGCCGGTGCCGGCGGTGCCCAGGGCGTGGACGGCGCTGTCAAACAGGGGCATGCCGCCCAGCAGCAGCAGGACAAACTCCAGGGCCGTCAGCGCCATGTACAGCAGGTACAGGATCCGCGCGGTGTCCCGCAGCTTGGGTACCAGCTTGCCCATGGTGGGGCCGGGCATCTCTGCCCGGAGCACGTGGATGGTCCGGCCGGAGAGATTGGGCACAATGGCCACCATCAGCACCAGCACGCCCATGCCGCCCATCCAGTGGGTAAAGCTGCGCCAAAACAGCATGGAGTGGCACATGGCCTCCACGTCGGTGAGGATGGAGGCGCCTGTGGTGGTAAAGCCGGAGACGGTTTCAAAGAAGGCGTCAACGTAGGAGGGAATCTCCCCGGCGATGACAAAGGGCAGTGCGCCCAGGGCGGAGACCGCCAGCCA
The DNA here is from genome assembly GCA_002372735.1 of Clostridiales bacterium UBA3705. Next base: position 13,158 of record DFIE01000102.1, on the reverse strand, counting down.
GGCCAGCGAGGTGACAATAAAGCCCTCTTTGGCAAAGATCACCTGGTCGCCGGTGTGGCAGAACAGGCTCAGTGCCCCGCCCAGGCCCAGGCAGATGCCGATGGTGATGAGAAAGGGCACCGTGCCCAGGTCGTGGTAAACCAGCGACACCAACAGCGGCGCCACCAGCAGGGCGCCCTCCAGCAGGATCAGCCGGCCCAGCAGGTAGAATACCATTTTGCGATTCATAGGCCCCTCCCGCTATTTGAGGATGTCGCCCAGGGCGTTGAGCCGCTGGTCGGCGGCGATGACCACCACCCGATCCCCGGGCAGGATCATGTCCTCGCCGGAGGGGATGATGGTTTTGCGCTCCCGGACGATGCCGGCAATCAGGATGTTGGGCTTGATGGCAAGGTCCCTCAGCGCCGTGCCGGTGACCCGGCTCTGCTGCTGAACCACAAATTCCAGGGCCTCGGCCTTGCCGTCCATCACCTGGTACAGGGTTTCGATGCTGCTGCCCTTAGAGCTGTCCAGGGCCCGGGCGTAGCGGAGCACCACATTGTTGACGATCTCCTTGGTGCGGATGATGGAGTCCAGCCCCAGCTGGTCGGCCAGCTGGGCCATCTCCTCCCGGTTGACCTTGGCGATGACCTTGGGTACCTTTTGGGAGGTGGCAAAGAAGGAGACCAGAATGTTCTCCTCGTCCATACCGGTCAGGGCCACAAAGGCGTCCTGGTCCCCCAGGCCCTCCTCCAGCAGCAGCTCCTGGTGGGTGCCGTCGCCGTGAATGGCGGACACTGCGGGGATGGCGTCGCACAGATCCCGGCAGACGTGGCGGTCGGTGTCAATGATCTTGACGTTGGTGCCGGCAGAGGTAAGCATCTTGGCCAGGTAAAAGGCGGTTTTGCTGCCGCCCAGCAGCATGACGTCCCGGGCGGTGCGGTTGGTGATGCCCATGGACTTGAACAGCTTGTTCATCTCAGAGGGCTTGGCGGTCAGACCGATCTTGTCGCCGGGCTCCAGCACAAAATCGCCCCGGGGGATGATGATCTGGCTGTTGCGCTGCACCACGCAGATCAGGAAGTTGGCCTTGTGGCGGTTGCGCAGCTCCGCCAGGGGGATGCCGCAGAAGGGGGAGCCGGGCTTGAGCTTGGATTCGATCATCTCAAACATCCGGCGGGAGAAGAACTCCACCTTGACCCCGGGGGGCAGCTTCAGCATATGGTACAGCTCCTGGGCGGCCAGAAGCTCGGGGTTGATGGACATGGACAGGTGCAGCTGCTGGCGCATAAAGCTGAGCGACCGGTCGTTGTACTCCGGGTTGCGGATCCGGGCGATGGTGTGCTTTGCGCCCATCCGCCGGGCCAGGAAGCAGCTGAGCATATTCATCTCATCAGACCCGGTGACGGCCACCAGCAGATCGACCTCTGCCACGCCGGCCTCCTCCAGGGTTTCGCAGTCGGCGCCGTTGCCGCACACGCACATCACGTCATATTTGTTGGTCAGATTCTGGATGACAGAATCCTGGTTATCCATGGCTACCACGTCGTGCCCCTCGCGCACAAAGGTGTGCAGCAGGGCCTCGCCGATTTTACCGCAGCCAACTACAATAATTTTCATAATCTGGCATACCTTTCTAATACGATACTCCTATGAAAACTGAAGATTTTCATTGGAGCGGCACCGTGCGCCGCACGCTGCCGCTTTGTGCCACAGGCACAAAATCTGTCTCATACGAGCGCAACGTAAATGCGTTTGAAATGCAGTTTATGGAGCTCCGTATAAAACCGGATTCCAGTCCAGTATAGCACATTCATGCCCGGGATGCAATGACTTTCTTCGGGAAAAACCCGGTACAATGCAAAAAACAGGGGCCTTTCCGCAGAAAGGCTCCTGTTTTTTCTCACTGCCGCAGCAGCCGGACAGCCTCCTCCAGGGGGGCGGTGTCCACGCTCTCGGCCTCGCCGGCGTCCATAAAGCCGGCCACTCTGGCGTCAATGGGCAGCCGGGCCAGCACCGGCAGCTGGTACCGGTCGGCCAGCTCCTGCACATGGCTCTTGCCGAAGACCTCAATCCGCCTGCCGCAGTCGGGGCACTCCAGCCAGGCGTAGTTCTCCACAATGCCCACCACGGGGATGTGCATCATGTTGGCCATCTTCACCGCCTTGGACACGATCATAGAGACCAGATCCTGGGGGGTGGTGACCAGAATGATGCCGTCAATGGGCAGACTCTGGAACACGGTCAGGGGCACGTCGCCGGTGCCGGGGGGCATATCCACAAACATATAGTCCACGTCCTGCCAGACCACGTCGGTCCAGAACTGCTTCACTGCGCCGCCCAGCACAGGGCCGCGCCACAGCACGGGGTCGGTCTCGTCGTTCAGCAGCAGATTCACAGACATCACCTGGATGCCGGTGCGGGTCAGGGCGGGCAGCAGGCCCACGTCCTCCATGGCCTCGGCGTGATCCAGGGCGAAGGCCTTGGGAATGGAGGGGCCGGTGATATCCGCGTCCAGAATGGCGGTGCGGGCCCCGGATTTCTGCATGGCCACCGCCAGCATGGCGGCCACAGTGGACTTGCCCACGCCGCCCTTGCCGGAGACCACGGCGTAGACCTTCTTGACGCTGGCGTGCTCGTTCAGCTTGGCCAGCAGGCTCTCCTGGGTGCGGGAAGCGCAGTTCTGCCCGCAGGAGGCGCAATTGTTGTTGCAGGATTCGCTCATGTTGATGATACCTCTTTTGTTGTTTAGTTCAATGACAGGTCCCGGAGCCGCCGGGACTTATTTGATCACCAGGAAATACAGCAGCACCAGGGCGCCCAGGGCGATCCGGTACCAGCCAAAGACCTTGAAGCTGTGGGTTTTGATGTAGCGCAGAATCATGCGGATCACCGCCATGCTCACCAAAAACGCCGTAACCATGCCCAGTGCCAGGATGGCCAGCTCCCGGCCGGAGAAGTTCAGACCGTGCTGCAGCAGCTTCAGGGCGCTCATGCCCAGCATTACGGGCACAGCCATCAGGAAGGTGAACTCTGTGGCGGCCACTCTGGAAACTCCCAGCAGCAGCGCGCCGATGATGGTGGCGCCGGAGCGGGACGTGCCGGGAATCAGCGCCAGCACCTGGAACAGGCCGATGCCCAGGGCAGTGGTCCAGGGCAGGGCTTCCACGGTGGATACCCTGGGGGCGGAGCGGTGCATCCCCTCCACCACCAAAAAGACGATGCCGTAAAAGATCAGCGCGCAGGCGATGGTGACAAAATTCTCCAGGTGGGCGTCCACATAGTCGCCCAGCAGCAGCTCTGCTGCCGCCCCGGGCGCGCAGGCCAGGGCCACCTTGCCCCAGGTGGAGAGCACGTCCTGTTTCAGCCGCAGCCCGCCCCGGGCCTCCAGGGGCCACAGCTTGGGCCACATGCGGATCACCACCGCCAATATGGCGCCCAGCTGAATCACCACAAAGAAGGTGCCTTTAAAGTCCTGGGAGGCGTCCAGCTGCAAAAGCTCATCCACCAGCAGCATATGCCCCGTGCTGGAGATGGGCAGCCACTCGGTGATGCCCTCCACCAGGCCCAGAAAAAGGACCTTCAAGAATTCGATGACAGACATAGGGGATTCTCCTTTGCCCCGGGCTCAGGCCTTGCGCAGCCGCTGCTCCATATACCCGTGGGCGGCCAGCTCAATGGTGTCGTCCAGGGGGGCAAGCTCTGCGGAGCCGTACTTCCGCTCCAGGGCGGTTTTCAGAATGTGGTCGGCCAGCAGGGGGTTTTTGGGCAGCAGGCAGCCGTGGGAATAGGTGCAAAACACGTTTTTGTATCTGGCGCCCTCCATGCCGTCCTCGCCGTTGTTGCCGTAGCCGGAGAGCACCTTGCCGATGGGCCGCAGGCCGCTGCCCAGATAGGTCTTGCCGGAGTGGTTTTCAAAGCCCACCACCGTGGCGCCGCCCAGCTCCTCGCAGGTAAACATATAGTTGCCGATCATCCGGTCCTTGTGGCCGATGGTGTACAGATCCAGCGCGCCGATAAAGTCGCACTGCTGGCCGTCCCAGGTTTTGTAGTAGCTGCCCAGCATCTGGTAGCCGCCGCAGATGCACAAAAAGGTCTTTCCGTCCTCAATGGCGGCCTTGATTTCGGCGGTTTTCTCGCCCTTCAGATCGGAGAGCAGCACCTCCTGCTCAAAGTCCTGGCCGCCGCCGATGAAGAACAGGTCATACTCTGCAGCCTGCAGCTTCTGGCCGATGGAGACCTTGTCCACCCGGACGTCGATGCCCCGCCAGCCCAGCCGGTGGGACATGCAGATCACATTGCCCCGGTCGCCGTAGAGATTCAGAACGTCGGGAAACAGATGACAGATTTTCAGTTCCATGCCGTGTCCTCCTTATTCCCAGAAGTTCTTGAACCCGTAGTTCTTGCTGATGGCGGCCCGGAGATCCAGCATGGCGGTGTAGGTGGGCATGATGAACACCGGCTTGTCCTGCTCCAGGCAGGCCTTCAGCAGCTGGGAGTAATCCTTGTAGATCCGCAGCTTTTCGGTGGGCACCCCGGCGTACTTAAACCGGGTGGCCATGTCGTCGGCCCGCACGCCGGAGACGTACACCCCGGTGAGCAGCTCGCCCATGTCGGTGAGCCGTTCAAAGTCCACGTCCCAGATCCAGCTGATGTCCTTGCCGTCAAAGGCCCGGTCGTTCAGGCAGGCCACAAACAGGAAGGGCTCTGTGGCGTCGGTGAGGAAGTTCAGCACCTGGTTGCAGCCGGCGGGATTTTTGATCAGGATCATCCGCAGGCTGTGGCCGTTGATGTCAAACTTCTCCATCCGGCCGAAGCCGCAGGCAAAGTGGCTCAGGGCGTTGCTCACCAGCTCCAGATCCAGCCCCAGGGCCTGGCCCGCGGCCATGGCGGACACGGCGTTGTAGATGTTATAGCCGCCGGGGAGATTCACAGTGGTTTCGTAGTTCCGCCCGCCGGCGGTGATGACCACCTGGGAGCGCTCTGTGTCAGAGGAGATGACCTTGTTCACCGCCACCCGGGGCACAGGCCGGGCATAGCCGCACTTGGGGCAGCGATAGCCGCCCAGGTGGCCGTAGGTGACAAAGTCATAGACGTACTCGCTCTTGCACTTGATGCAGTAGGGGGCGTCGGAGACCTCCTCCACCCGGGTCTTATAGATGGGGGTGTTCACGCCGTAGAACAGCACCTTGTTGGGCAGCTCCCCGGCCAGAGAGGCGGAGAGGGAGTCGTCGGCGTTCAGGCAGACCACGGCGTTGGGGCAGCCCTCCAGGCCGATGCGGATGTTGTTCAGGGTGTGGGTGACCTCGCCGTACCGGTCCAGCTGGTCCCGGAACACGTTGGTGACCACCACAGCCTTGGGGTTGACGGCCCGGCCCACCTGCTTAAAGGCGGCCTCGTCAGACTCGATTACCGCATAGGGATACTTGCATTTGCCCCCAGCGGTGGAATGGACGGCAAACTCCGCCGTGATGCCGCTGATCAGGTTTGCACCGGTTTTGTTGGCAAAATAAGAGATTCCGGCGTCGAGGAAGGACTGCTCAATCATACGAGAAGTCGTAGTCTTGCCGTTGGTACCGGTCACGATCACCGTCGTGACGGTCTTTGCCAGCTCGCCGAGCAGATCAGGGCAGATTTTCAGGGCCACTCTGCCGGGGAAGTCTGTGCCGCCCCGGCCCAGCAGCCGGATGGCCGTGCGGGCCAGCTTGCAGGCCAGCACGGCAAGGAAAATTCTGATCTTTTTCATACCGAAAGAGTATAGCACATTTTCTCCGGATTTACAACAAGAACTATTGCGTAATTCGGGATTTCTTGGTAAAATGAGGAAAAAACCGGACGGAGGAATCCTATATGAAATTTGTATCCTGGAACGTCAACGGCCTGCGCGCCTGCATGGGCAAGGGCTTTGCCGAGACCTTCCGCCGGCTGGACGCCGATTTTTTCAGTCTTCAGGAAACCAAGCTCCAGCCGGGCCAGCTGGAGCTGGATCTGCCCGGCTACCACCAGTACTGGTACAGCGCCGAAAAGAAGGGCTATTCCGGCACGGCGGTGTTTGCCCGGCAGCAGCCCCTTTCCGTCACCCTGGGCCTGGGGGAGGAGGCGCTGGACCATGAGGGCCGGCTCATCACCCTGGAGTATCCGGAGTTTTACCTGCTCACCTGCTACACGCCCAACGCCCAGGAGGGGCTCAAGCGCATCGACTTCCGCATGCAGTGGGAGGACGCCCTGCGGGCGTATATGCAGCGGCTGGACAGGATCAAGCCTGTGATCTACTGCGGCGACCTGAACGTGGCCCACCAGGAGATCGACCTGAAAAACCCCAAGACCAACCGGGGCAACGCCGGCTTCTCCGACCAGGAGCGGGGCAAATTCACCCAGCTGCTGGAGGCGGGCTTTACCGACACCTTCCGCTATCTCCACCCGGAGGCAGTGGAATACTCCTGGTGGAGCTACCGCTTCCAGGCCCGGGCTAAGAACGTGGGCTGGCGCATCGACTACTACGTGGTCTCCAACCGGCTGCAGGGCCGGATCCGGGAGGCCCGGATCCACCAGGACATCCTGGGCTCCGACCACTGCCCGGTGGAGCTGGTGCTGGACTAAGCCTCCGGGGCCTGGGCCGCCTCGGCTGCCTGGATTGGCGCCGGGGGCTCGGCTGTCTCCGGCGCTGCCGGCAGGGCGGGCTCCGGCGCCGGGTCCGGGGCGTCCCACAGGGCGGGTGGGACGATGACCCAATGGCCGTCCTCCAACTCCAGGGGCGCCAGCGCCCCCATGTGGGCCACCCAGGGCAGATCTGCCCCGGGGGTCAGGGGCAGGGCCAGGCCGTCGGGGCCCATCCGGCCCCAGGGGATCTCCCGGCCCCCCAGCCGGCCCTGCCAGGGCCGCCAGCCCCGCAGCGCCCGGCCGGCCACAAAGGCCTCCGGGCTGCCCAGCTGCCGGGCGGAGAGCCGCCGCTCCAGTGCCAGGTCGCCGTCCTCGGGGCAAAATACCCCCAGGGGCCGGCTTTCCGTGCCGTATATGCCCCAAAGCCGGTGTACCCCCGGCCCCAGGTCTCTGCATTTGGCCTGCACACGGCAGTACAGGCCCTCCCGCTCCAGGCGGACTACCCCCACCTGCCCGGCTTGAGACCCAATCGGAAATTCCATAGACACACGCTCCCTTCCGTATACCCTATGCGGCAGGGGGCGTTATTATGTACGGCGGGCCGGGCCCGCCGTGTTGTTACCCGTTCAGCCCAAAGGAGACCGCCAGGGCGCTGTCCACCTGCTCCATCTGGGCAGGGGTCAGTCGGCCCATGTGCTCCCGCAGACGCTTTTTGTCGATGGTCCGGATCTGCTCCAGCAGGATTACCGAATCCTTCCGCAGCCCCACCTCCCGGCCGGGGACGGTGATGTGGGTGGGCAGCCGGGCCTTGCCCAGCTTGCTGGTGATGGCTGCGGCAATCACGGTGGGGGAGTGGCGGTTGCCGGTGTCGTTCTGGACAATCAGCACCGGCCTGGTGCCGCCCTGCTCGCTGCCCACCACGGGGCTCAGGTCCGCGTAATAGATATCTCCACGCTTCACGCTCTCATCCATAGTCTCACGCTCCGATGTGCTTGTGCTGATAGTGTTCCACCGGTTGAGAAAAAATATACCGAACGGAACACCGTTCGGTATATTGTATGCGTCCGGGGGCACAGCCTGTGCCGGAATCAGACGATATATTGCAGAATTTCGATCCGCTGGGCCCCGTCCAGGTAGATCCGGGGGATTCGCTTGTTGATGTCGCAGAGAATCTCGTAGGGGATGGTGTCCATCTTCTCGGCCAGGGCGTCCACGGTCATGGGCCCCTCGGCGGCAAAGACAGTGACCTCGTCGCCCACCCGGGCATCGGGCACGTCGGTGACGTCCACCATACACATATCCATGCAGATCCGCCCCAGCACCGGCACCGGCCGGCCCCTGAGCAGGAAGGACACCCGCCCGGACAGGCCCCGGCTCAGCCCGTCGGCATAGCCGATGGCCAGCACGGCCACGGTGCAGGGCCGGGTGGTGGTGTAGCTCAGCCCGTAGCTGATGCCCACCCCGGCCTCGTAGTGCCGCAGCTGGGACACTGTGGTTTTCAGACTCATCAGCGGCCGCAGGGGGAAACGGCCTGCCAGCTCCGGGCTGGGGCTGATGCCGTAGGTGGCAATGCCCGGCCGGATCATATCCATGCAGAACTCCGGGTACAGCAGGGTGGCTGCGGAGTTGCAGCAGTGGCGGATGGGGAACTCCACCCCCATGGTCTTCAGCCGGTCGATCATCTCGGTGAACCGACTGTACTGCAGCCGGGTAAAGCGCACGTCCTCCGGGGCGAAGGAGTCCGCCACCGGGAAGTGGGTGAAGATGCCCTCCAGCTCCAGCTGGGGCAGCCTTGCCACAGCGGCAATGCACTGGGCGGTCAGGGCGTCGTCATAGCCCATAAAGCCCAGGCGGGACATGCCGGTGTCCAGCTTGATGTGGATCTTCAGCCGCTTGTCGGTGCCCTGCAGGGCATAGCTCAGCTGCTTGGCATAGTCCAGGGAGTGGATCTCCTGGCTGATGCCCAGCACCGCCATGTCCTCGGTGTAGGCAGGGGGCGTGTAGCCCAAAATCAGGATGGGCAGGCGGATGCCGCCCCGACGGATCTGCAGGGCCTCTTCAAAGTTGGACACAGCCAAAAAGTCCGCGCCCAGATCCTTCAGGTGCCGGCTCACCGGGATGGCCCCGTGGCCGTAGGCGTCGGCCTTCACCACGCCCAAAAACCGGCAGGAGGCGGGCACCAGGCTGCGCAGATAGTGATAGTTGTGGGACAGATTGTCCAGGCTGACGTCAGCCCAGGTTCGTTTCAGTAGCTTCATAGGTATACTCCGATGTTGGAAAGATTTTCTCCGGCCCTCAGCCGGAGAGGGAGAAGTCGGTGATCTCCATGGTCAGCACGGTCCTGTTCCGGTAGACCAGCTCCGCCCACACGGGCAGGCCGTCCTCAAACCGGGTGTTCACCGTCACCGTGTCCGCCCCCCAGCCGGACTCGTAGGTCACCGTTGGGGCAGGGGAGGTGTCTGCGCAGGCGATATAGCCCTCGCTCCAGCCGGCGCAGACCAGGGCCGGGGCGTTCATGGGGCAGATGGGCCCGCCGCCGGTGTCGCCCAGGTCCATGGCCACCCCGTCGTATTCCAGCCGGGTGCTGCCGGGCTCCAGCCGGGCGGTGATGCCCGCCAGCAGGTCCGGGGCAGTGATCCGGGCCTCCATCCGGCCGTCTGCCGACCAGTCGGTCTGCAGGGTGTAGTCATACACCCGCTCGCCGGTGTCCAGGGTGACGTGCCCGGTGTAGGTGCAGCCCCCCGCGGCCAGCAGCCCGGCACGGAAGTCCATGGGTGCCTGGAGTGGGTTGTTTTCCTTGCCGCCGCAGGCACACAGCAGGCAAAGCAGCATCGCAAGGTACGGAAGCAGTCTCTTCCGCATTGCCGCACATCCTTTTTATTTGAGGAATTGTGGAAGGTTGGCGATCATGTCCGTGGGGGTCATGCCGTACTGGCCCATCAGCCCGGCGCACAGGTCGCCCACCGCGCCGTGGAGCCAGGCCCCTGCCGCGGCGGCCTGTACCGGGGCCAGTCCCTGGCCCACCAGGGCCAGAATGATGCCGCCCAGCACGTCGCCGCTGCCGCCGGTGGCCATGCCTGGGTTGCCGGTGGTGTTCAGATAGACCTTCTCCGGCCCCAGGATCAGGGTCCTGTGGCCCTTGAGCAGCAGGGTCACGCCGTAGCGGCGCACCAGCGCCATGCCGGATTCCAGCTTGCGGGCGGGGTCGCCGCCCAGGCGGCGGAACTCTCCGTCATGGGGGGTGAGGATCACGGGACATTTGGCCGTTTCCAGAATATCTATATTCCCCTCCAGGCAGTTTATGCCGTCCGCGTCCAGAATCACCGGGCACCTGGCCAGGCGCAGCACCGCGCCCACCACGTCCAGCACGGCGGGGCTCCGGCCCAGGCCCGGGCCCACCAGCACGGCGTCCATCCGGTCCAGCCGGCCGGCCAGCTCTGCGGCGGCCCGGGTGTTCACCCGGCCGGCCTCGTCACAGCCCAGGGGGAAGACCATGGGCTCGTCCAGCTTGTGGGCCACAATGGGGTAGACCGCCTCGGGCACGCCCACAAAGATCAGCCCCGCCCCGGTGCGCAGGGCGGCGTTGGCGGCCAGCACCGGCGCGCCGGTGTAGCCCACCGAGCCGCCTACAATCAGCACCCGGCCGAAATCGCCCTTGTGGGCGTTGGGCTTCCGGTCCGGCAGCATGGCCTGCACAGCCTCGTGGTCCAGCCGCACACAGCCGGCCTGATGCAGCAGCTGCTGGCGCCTGAGCGCCTGTCTCATCCGTTCGTCCATACAGGTCCCTCCGTTTTTTCGCCTATTATACTCCAACAGGTCCCTTTCGTCAAATGAAAATCACAAAATCCCCAATTCCTCTTTACAAACCCCGCCGCCCCGCGTATAATACCAAGGGTTTATAGCGAAAACGTTTACGGAAGGAGGCGCACCCATGGCCCAGCAGACCCTGCGCCGGCACCGGGGGGAGACCACCCTGCTCACCCAGGGGGACCCCAAGCGGGTGATTACCGGCTTTGCCATGCCGATTTTTCTCAGCCAGCTGTTCCAGCAGCTGTATAATATTGCCGACGCGTGGATCGTCGGCCACTACCTGGGGGACGACGCCTTTGCCGCGGTGTCCTCCTCCGGCAGCTTGATTTTTCTGTTCATCAGCTTCTTTGTGGGCACCTCCATGGGCGCCGGGGTGGTGATCAGCCGGTACTTCGGCGCCGGGGAGAACACCCATGTGTCCCAGGCGGTGCACACCAATGTGCTGCTGTGCCTGATCTCCGGGGTCATCCTCACCGTCACCGGCGTGATTTTCACCCCCACCATCCTGGGCTGGATGGACACCGCCGAGGAGGTCATGCCCCACTCCATCCTCTACTTCCGCTACTACTTCATGGGCGCCCTGGCCATGGTGATGTACAACGCCCTGAAGGGGATCATGAGCGCCGTGGGCGACAGCCGCCGGCCGCTGTACTATCTGATTTTCTCCTCGGTGCTGAACGTGGCTCTGGACTGGCTCTTTGTGGGGGTGATGGGCCTTGGCATCCAGTGGGCGGCCATTGCCACCACCATCTCCCAGGCGGCCTCGGCCCTGCTGTGTCTCAGACAGCTGTGCAAAAAGGGGACGGTCTACCAGCTCACCTGGTCCGGCCTGCGTCTGCACAGCGACAAGCTCCGCCAGATTCTCAAGTACGGTCTGCCCACCGGCGTGCAGAACTCCGTCATCGCCTTTGCCAACGTGCTGGTGCAGACCAACATCAACGACTTTGGCGATACCGCCATGGCAGCCTGCGGGGCCTACTCCAAGATTGAGGGCTTTGCCTTCCTGCCCATTACCAGCTACTCCATGGCCCTGACCACCTACATCGGCCAGAACCTGGGCGCCAAGGAGTACGACCGGGCCCGCCGGGGCGCCCGGTTCGGCATCCTCACCTCTGTGGCCCTGGCGGAGCTCATCGGCCTGGCGGTGTTCCTGGGGGGCAGGGTGTTCATCAGCGCCTTTGTCCAGGGGGCGGAGGCCATTGCCATCGGCGTCACCCAGTGCCGCACCGAGGCCCTGTTCTTCTGTCTGCTGGCCTTTTCCCACTGCGTGGCGGGCATCTGCCGGGGGGCGGGCAAGGCCTTTGTGCCCATGCTGATCATGCTGCTGGTGTGGTGTGTCATCCGCATTGCCTATATCACCGTGGCCATGAAGCTGTGCCATGAGATTATTCTGCTGTTCTGGGCCTATCCCATCACCTGGGGCATCAGCTCGGTGATCTATCTGTTCTACTATCTCTTCTCCGACTGGATTCACGGCTTTGACACCGCAAAATAAGCTTCTCAGGCGGGCCCCTCCGGGCCCGCTTTTTCTCTGCCGGACGAGGTAAAAATGTCTGAAATTTCCTGGAAATATCGGCAGATACTCGTGTAATTTTCCGCTGGACATTTCATGGAAACATCGCGATACTGTCCCCGATTCAGAAATCAAGGAGAAAATACAATGAGAAAGATCATTCCCGACTGCTACTGGCCCAGCACAAAGAACGCTGCCTGCACCAGTCACGAGACCATTTGCGTGGTGAATCCCCATGCCCAGCCGGTCAAGGTCCGGCTGACCCTGTACTTTGAAGACCGGGAGAAGGTCTCCGGCTACGAGACCCTGGTGCAGCCCGAGCGGGCCATGCACATCCGCATGGACGAGCTGGCGGATGAGGCCAGCGTCGCCATCCCCCACGATACCCCCTATGCCATTTTGCTGGAGTCCGACCAGGACATCCCTGTGCAGTATACCCGGGCGGACGCCGCCCGCCCCGGCTTTGCCCTTATGACCACCATGGTCTGACCGGCGGGCCCGGAACCGGACAAGGGCCGGTTCCGGGCCCGGTTTTTGTCTGCTGACGAAAGTTTTGCCTGATTCATTGACAGCAGAGGAAAAGTCTGATAAAATAACTCTGAGCGGACTGCTGCATTTGCAGCCCACAGAAACCGCATTTTTTGTGTATTATGCGCAAAGGAGTAATCATCATGAGCAATTCCTATCCTCTGAACGTCCCCACCCCCAGATCTCTCACCTACGTCACCCGGAACATCCCGGAGGTCACCGTGGACCAGCGCGAGCGGGCCCTGCGGGCCACCCACTACAACGAGTTTGCCTTCCCCGCCGGCATGCTCACCGTGGACATGCTCTCCGACTCCGGCACCACCGCCATGACCGACGTGCAGTGGTCCACCATGTTCCTGGGCGACGAGTCCTACGGCCGCAACAAGGGCTACTACGTGCTGCTGGACGCCTTCCGCGACGTGTTTGAGCGGGGCGGCGAGAAGAACTGGAAAAAGTCCATCGACCTCATCCGCACCGACTGCACCGACATCGAAAAGCTGATGAAGGAGCTGTACCTGTGCGAATACGAGGGCGGCTTCTTCAACGGCGGCGCGGCCCAGCTGGAGCGGCCCAATACCTTTTTGATTCAGCAGGGCCGGGCGGCGGAGTCCGTGCTCTTTGAGATGGTCAAAAAGATCATGGGGGCCCGGCATCCCGGCAAGGTGTTCACCATTCCCTCCAACGGCCACTTTGACACCACCGAGGGCAACATCAAGCAGATGGGCTCC
>DFIE01000185.1:9698-9999 GCA_002372735.1 Clostridiales bacterium UBA3705 | reverse complement strand
GGTGCAGCAGCACCTGGTTGAGCACTGAGCCCAACACATACCGGTAGCCGGGGTTGGAGACCGCGGTCTCCACCGCCTCGGAGATGGCGCAGCCCAGAGAGCCCGTGGTGCCCGGGTGCTCGGCCAGGATCTGCCGGCCCACCCGGGTGGTCTCGGAGGGCGAGGGGGTGACGGAGGCGCCGTAGGTGCGCATCACCTCGCGCCGGAAGGGCTTTTGTTCATAGCTGACCTTGACCATATACACCTTGCAATCCAGGCCAAAGTAGGAGCAGGCCATGGACAGCGCCGTGCCCCACTGGCC
>DFIE01000185.1:0-9550 GCA_002372735.1 Clostridiales bacterium UBA3705 | reverse complement strand
GTGTTGTTGCCCTCAAACTTGTAGTAAATCCTGGCAGGGGTCTGCAGCTTCTGCTCCAGGCAGTAGGCCCGGACCAGAGGCGAGGGGCGATACATCTTATAAAAAGCGCGGATCTCCTCCGGGATGGGATAATACGCAGTGTCGTCGTCCAGCTCCTGGCGGACCAGCTCCTGGCAGAAGACGCCGGACAGCTCCTGGGCGGTCATGGGTTTGCCGGTGCCGGGGTTCAGCAGCGGGGCGGGCTTTTGCTTCATATCGGCGCGGAGATTGTACCAGGCGGTGGGCATCTGGGATTCTTCGAGATAAATCTTGTAGGGGATCTGGTTCATAGCGGTGACTTCCTTTCTGTTTGTTTTTTGGACTTGGCTGCTGAGGAAGGCCGGGGAATAAAAAAACTGCCCCAGCATTCATCAGAATGCTGGGACAGGATTGTCTCCTGCGGTGCCACCCGGCTTGACGTGAAATCACGCCCACTTTTTGGCGTACCAACATACGCCGGCCTTTGATGACGGAGGGTCCGGCTCCGGCTTGCATACTCGGGCAGGTGCCCTTTCCGCGCGCCCTCAGAAGTCCATTCGGCCGAGACCTCCCTGCCGCGATTCCACCGGCCGCGGCTCTCTGCAAGGGAAGGAAGACGGCTTACTCACTCTTCCTCAACGGTTTATGAGAATTCTACCACACCGGGGTGGGATTGTCAACAGGAAATGTGGATTTTTATGTATCCGGTGAATCTTTTTCCTCCGGCGTGTCGTCGGGCACGGCGTTGGGATCCCCCTGGACGGACTGCCACAGGGCCTCGGTAAAGGTGGGGTCCTTCTGGCCGGGCTCCTTCCGCTTCAGGCTGTTGCGCATGAAGAGATAGACCAGGGCCACCACCGGGATGCCCAGGTTCAGCGTGGTGCCGGAGGCGCTCTGCAGCAGGTTGGTCTGGCTGAGCAGGCCCGCAGAGAAGTTCACCCCGAAGCCGCTGCCGATCCGGACGGCCACCGTTACAAACAGGAAGCTGCAGATCAGCCAGGCCCAGAAGTACATGGGCCGGCGGCGGATCACGTCAATCACCACAAACACCACCAGGCCAACGCTTGCCGCCCACAGGGCCAGCACCGCCCACTGCAGGGGAGTGTTTTTGCCCGCCGTGGACAGGGTACCGGTGACCTCCGTGGCGGCAGCCAGCTCCTCCTGGGTGACAACGTTCAGATTGGTGAAGCCCTGGCCGTTTTCGTCCCGGGTGTAGGTGGTGGTGAGCTGGTAGGTCCCCTGCTCGGTTTCAATGGTATGGATCTCGTCGATCCGGGTGGTCTGGCTGCTGCGGGTGACGTGCCAGCTGGTGCGGGTCAGTCGGTAGGCCCCGGGCTCCAGGGGGCAGTAGTCCCGCAGCTGGGGGATCAGGTCCTGCTCCACCTGCTCCTGCCGGATGGAATCGGGGTAGAACAGGGCGGTAAGGGCCTGGGCATCCCCGGCGGCAAGGGCCTCTACCAGGGCGGGGGCCCGGTCGTCCCCCAGGTCCTCCCGGCTGCAGCCGGCCAGGGCCAGCAGCAGCACCAAAGCCAGGGCCAGAGCCAGAATGCGGTGCTTCATAGACAGGTGCTCCTTTCAGAAAACAGGCGGGCGGCCGGACCGCCCGCCTGGGAGTGGTAGTTTAGTCTTTGACGATCTCCTTCAGGCCGCCGGCCAGACCGGCAAGACCCTGCAGGTCGCTGGGGATGATGAGCTTGGTTGCCTGACCGTCGGCCACCTTCTGCATGGCCTCCAGGGCCTTGAGCTTGATGACCTGGTCGTTGGGATGGGCCTCGTTCAAGAGCTTCAGGGCGTCGGCAGTGGCCTTCTGCACGGCCAGGATGGCCTGGGCCTGGCCCTCGGCCTTGAGGATGGCAGCCTGCTTTTCGGCCTCGGCCTTCAGAATGGCAGCCTCCTTTTCGGCGCTGGCCTTCAGAATGGCGGACTCCTTCTGGCCCTCGGCCACCAGAATGGCGGAGTGCTTCTGGCCCTCGGCCTGGAGGATGGCCTGGCGGCGGTCACGCTCGGCCTTCATCTGCTTTTCCATGGAGTTCTGGATGTCGGCAGGAGGCAGAATGTTCTTCAGCTCTACGCGGTTGACCTTGATGCCCCAGGGGTCGGTGACCTCGTCCAGGATGGCGCGCATTTTGGTGTTGATGACGTCGCGGGAGGTCAGGGTCTGGTCCAGCTCCAGGTCGCCAATGATGTTACGCAGGGTGGTGGCGGTAAGGGTCTCCATGGCCACCATGGGCTGCTCCACGCCGTAGGTGTAGAGCTTGGGGTCAGTGATCTGGAAGTAGACCACGGTGTCGATCTGCATGGTGACGTTGTCCTTGGTGATCACGGGCTGGGGAGGATAGTCCAGGACCTGCTCCTTCAGGGAGACCTTCTTGGCAATCCGGTCCAGGAACGGGGTGAGCACATGGAAGCCCACACCCCAGACGGTCTTGAACGCGCCCAGGCGCTCAATGACGTATGCGTGGGACTGCTTGACCACATGGATGTGCTTGAGGATGATCAGGACCACCGCAAGGATGACCACGGCGATCAGCACAATGGGGAAGAGATTGGTCCGGGCCATTGCCAGGGCCATGAGTACGGAAAGCTTCATGGGGTACCTCCTTATTGATTGTAGTTGTGCATCAGATTGACAAAGCTTCGGATTCAGGATACGGACGCGGCAGCCGGTTCGGGCAGGACCATGGCCTTGACGCCCTCGACCCGCTGCACCACCACCACGGCGCCGGCCGGGATGACCGTGTCGTCAGTGGAGCGGGCGGTCCAGAGCTTGCCCTCCAGCTTGATGGTGCCGGTGCCGTGAAGATTGTCGATTTCTTCGGTCACCAGGGCGCGCCGGCCGGACAGGGCATCTACGTTGGTTTTGGTCTTGAGGGGGTCTACATAGCGCTTGAGGAAGGGCCGGAGCAGCAACAGCAGCGCCACAGATACCAGGGCAAACAGCAGAATCTGCAGCCACGCCGGGGCGCCGAATACCGCCGCCACCAGGGCCGCCAGACTGCCGCCTGCAAACCAGACGCTGACCAGAGCCACTGTTCCGAATTCCACCGCCAGAAAGATCACCGCCGCGATGGCCCAGAGCAAAATGTCCATTTCTCGATTCCTCCTTTCTCTCCAGATTCATCATACGACAAAAAGATTATGTTGTCAATGGAAATGATTAAGCACTTTGCCGTTGCCTTTTGCAAAAAAACGCGATATAATAGGGGAAAATATGATCTGGGAGCGTATCTATGGAACAATATACATTCAGTGTCCCCTGCCTGTTCGGGCTGGAGGGCCTTGTGGGAGACGAGCTGCGCCGGCTGGAGATGGCTGACGTCCGGGTGGAAAACGGTCGGGTGCTTTTTACCGGCGACGCCCACGCCCTGGCCGCCGCCAACATCCGCATGCGCATGGGCGAGCGGGTGCTGCTGCGGCTGGGCAGCTTCCCCGCCGGGACCTTTGAGGAGCTGTTCCAGGGCGTGCGGGCCCTGCCGCTGGAGGCGTTCATCCCTAAAAACGGCAGGTTTCCGGTAAAGGGCCACTGCCTGAACTCTCAGCTCCACTCCGTGCCGGACTGCCAGGCCATTGTCAAAAAGGCCGCCGCCCAGCGCCTGGGGGAGAAATATCAGATGGCCTGGCTGCCCGAGGACGGGGCTATGTACCAGCTGCAGTTTGCCATTATGAAGGACCGGGCCGAGATCTTTCTGGACACCTCCGGCCAGGGGCTACACAAGCGGGGCTATCGGGCCGTGGGCAACGACGCCCCCCTGCGGGAGACTCTGGCCGCCGCCATGGTCACCCTGGCCCGGTACCGGGGCAGAGACTTCTTTTGGGACCCCTTCTGCGGCAGCGGCACCATTGTGATTGAGGCCGCCCTGATTGCCCTGAACCGGGCCCCGGGTCTGAGCCGGAGCTTTGCCGCCCAGCAGTGGGGCTTTGTGCCCCAGGACGTCTGGACCCAGGTCCGCCAGGAGGCCCGGGAGCGGGAGTTCCGGGGGGATTACCGGATCCTGGGCTCTGACATCGACCCCAAGAGCCTGGAAATTGCGGTGTCCAACGCCGGCAAGGCCGGGGTGGGCCGGTACATCACCTTTGCCCAGTGCGACGCCACCAAGCGGGACCTGCCCGCAGACCGGGGCGTCATCGTCTGCAACCCGCCCTACGGCGAGCGGATGCTGGAGCAGCGCAGCGCCCAGCGGCTGTACCACGCCCTGGGCAAGCATTTGCGCTACGCCGATGGGTGGCAGAAGTTTATCATCTCCTCCGAGCCGGAGTTTGAACACTACTTCGGCCAGCGGGCGGACAAAAAGCGCAAGCTCTACAACGGTATGATCCAGTGCAACCTCTTCCAGTATACGAAGGGAGATCGAAGGCGATGAAGCACCTGTTCCTCATCAATCCCGCGGCGGGCAAGTATGACCACACGGTGGAGTTCTCCACCAAAATCCGGGAGCTGCTGGGTCCCGGGGGGATGGCGTTTGAAATCAAGGTCTCCAAGCAGCCCGGGGACTGCACCCGACTGACCCGGCAGGCCGCCGAGACCGGTGAGCAGACGCGGGTCTATGCCTGCGGCGGCGACGGCACCCTGAACGAGGTGGTCAACGGCGCCGCAGGGGCCGCAAATCTGGCCATCACCCACCTGCCCGGGGGCTCCGGCAACGATTTTATCAAGATCTTTGACCGGCCGGAGGCTTTTCAGTCCCTGGAGAACCTGCTGGACCCCCAGGAGGCCCTGCTGGATTTGATCCAGGTGGGCGAGGACTTTGGGGTGAACATCGTCTCCATGGGCATCGACGCCAGGATCGGCACCCAGATCCAGCGCTACAAACGCCTGCCTCTGCTCACGGGCCACGGGGCCTACAACGTCTCCACCGTGGTGAACGTGATCAAGGGCATCCACCGCCACTACCGGCTGGAGGTGGACGGCGAGACCATTGACAGCCGCTTTACCCTGATGGCTGTGTGCAACGGCCGGTTCTACGGCGGCGGTTACCAGCCCGTGCCCGAGGCCATGCCCGACGACGGCAAGCTGGAGGTGCTGCTGGTACCCCAGGTGTCCAGGCTGCAGGTGGCCGGTATCATCGGCAAGTACAAGGAGGGGCGCTACCGGGAGTACCCCGACCTGTTCCGCCGGATCTCCACCGACCGGATTGTGATCCACTGCGACAAGGAGGAGGTCATCAATCTGGACGGCGAGGCCCGCTGGGGCAAGGACGTGGAGATCCGCCTGTCTGACAAAAAGCTGCGGTTCTTCTACCCCCGGGGGTTGACCTACGCCAGGTAAGCTCCCGCCCTCTCCCCCGCTCCGGCACGCGGCCGGAGCGGGGGCTTGTATTTGGGTGGTTACTCGGTCTGCTCCTCACCACCGGAGAGGATTTCGCCCACGTCCATCACAGGCATGGTGCTGCTGCCGGTCATGATCCGGGGCAGCTCGCCGTTCCAGGCCTGGGCGTAGGTGTAATCGATCAGGCTCTGGGTCAGGGACTCGGCCAGCTTGCGGTTAGCCTCCGCCTCGGCCTCGGCCTTGGCGCGGACCTCATAGGCCTCGGCATCGGCGTTGACCTTGCGGACCTCCGCCTGGGCCTTTGCCTCGATAACCTTCTGCTCGGCCTCGGTTTCGGCCCGGAGCTTGTTCTGCTGGGCCACCTGCTTGGCCTCTACCGCGTCGGTGAAGGCATCGGTGAAGTCCATGTTCTCAATGGAGGTGGAGACCACCTCGATGTTATACTGCAGGAGCTTGTTGGTGAGATCCTTCTCAATGGCGGAGGCCAGCTCATCCCGGCAGCCCACCAGCTGCTCGGCGGTGTAGCGGGCAGTGACCACCTTGACGGACTCTGTGACGCAGGGCTGGATCACAGTGGAATAGTAATCGGTGCCGATGGTGCGGTAGATGGTCATGGCGTCAGACTTTTTGATCTGGTAATTGATGGTGTAGATCAGGTTGACCTCCTGGATGTCAGAGGAGAAGCAGGGCATCTCCACGGTGTTTTTCTGCACCCGGTTGTCCAGCTTCACCACACTCTGCCAGGGGAGCTTGGCGTGGACGCCGGAATCCAGGGTGAAGTTTTCCACCCGGCCGAAGGTGGTGACCACGCCGGTGTGGCCGGTGGGGACGGTGACGATGGAGGACAGCCCCAGGCCGCCCAGGGTAATCAGCAGGGCAACCACCAGGACCAGGTTGGCCGCAGCCTTCTTCCCCTGCCCCTTCAGGGCAACAAAGGTGACCAGGCCGGCCAGGAGGGCGATGAGGGATACTGCAATTGTGAGCATTGTGATTCTCCTTTCAGATTCGGGAAGGTGGATGTGTACCAAAAAGAAAAACCCATGCGCAGACCACGCGGCCTGTACATGAGTCTTGTTCCAAAGATGGCACCGGCTGCAAGCAGCGTGATGACGACACCATCTCCCCTTGCGGGGAACTACTCCCTCACGAGAAGTATTTCTTTTTGTAGCCTCATTATAGCACCTTTTGGTCCCTTGTCAAGAGGGGGCGAAAAATATTTTTTCCGCCCGGACTCCCGGGGGTTTTGTCGTCCCGGGGATTGCATTCGGGGGGAAAATGAAGTACAATATAATATCATGAAAAGAATTTACGGAGTGATGCAAGAATGCTGGAACAAATCGCTGCCGTGGTGCGTCAAGCAGGTGACCTCCTGCAGGGGGCCCACGCCAGCCGGGACGAGATCCGCGAGAAGACCGGGCCCAGAGACCTGGTCACCAAATACGACGTGCAGCTGCAGGCCCTGCTGCAGACCCGGCTGACGGCCCTGCTGCCCGGGGCGGGCTTCCTGGGCGAGGAGGGCTTTGCCGCCGGCCGTTGGCAGGACTATGAGTGGCTGTTTGTGGTGGACCCCATTGACGGCACCACCAATTTTATCCAGGGCTACCACAACAGCTGCGTCAGCGTGGGGCTGCTGCATTGGGGCCGGCCGGAGTACGCCGTGGTGTACAACCCCTTTGACGGGGAGCTCTACACCGCCCGGCGGGGCTGTGGCGCCTGGCTGAACGGCCGGCCGCTGCAGGCGCCGGACCGGGATCTGGAGCACAGTCTGCTGCTCTTTGGCAGCGGGTCCTACTACCGGGAGCTGGTGCCGGAGAGCCTGCGGATCTTCAACGCCGCCTTCCCCCTGGTGCAGGACGTGCGGCGCTTCGGGTCCGCGGCGCTGGATCTGTGCTATCTGGCTGCGGGGCGGGCAGGGGTGTTTTATGAGTGCAGGCTCTGCCCCTGGGACTACGCCGCCGGCAGCCTGATTGCCGAGCAGGCCGGGGTGCTTGTCACCCAGCTGGACGGTTCCGCCCTGAACCTGTACGACAAGGGTTCCGTATTGGCCGGCGTGCCCACCGCATACCGGGCCTTGAAAGCGTGTATCGAGAAAGGAGCTGACCGATGAAGAAGAAAGTGCTGGCATTGGTGGCCCTGCTGCTGGCAGCCTGTCTGGGGCTGCAGGGCTGCATGGCAATCACCCTGGGCTATCTGCTGGGCAAGGCGGCCAAGAGCGACGATTATGACGACGAGTTCTACTGGGATCCCGACCTGGATCTGGACGACGACTTTGTCTGGGACGACGGCCTGGACTTGGATGAAGACCTGGACTGGGGCGAAGACTCTGACGCCGCCCTCTCCGCCGGAGACGAGGCCCTGATCCGTATCCAGAGCTACGGCATCCGGGATTACCTGGAGGACGTTCCGGTGGAGATGGTCCCCTTTGACCAGATGGAGTATACCCACCCGGATATGGACGCCCTGCGCCAGGCCTTCGGGCAGGTGGTAGACCTGGCCGAGACCGGCGACACCGGCGAGATCCTGGAGGCCTACTACCGGGCCTATGACCTGTATATCGACTTTTACACCATGGACACCCTGTCCAACATCCGCTATACCATCGACGTCACCGACGCCTTCTACCAGGAGGAGTACGACTACTGCGAGGCCCAGAGCCCCGAGGTGGAGGAGCTGCTGGAGCAGTGCTACAAGGCCATGGCCGCCAGCCCCAAGCGCAACGCCCTGGAGCTGCGCTACTTCGGCCCGGGCTATTTTGAGACCTACGACGACTATGAGGTCTACACCAACGAGGCTTATCTGGCCCTGGCCCAGCAGGAGCAGGAGCTGATAACCCAGTACCACACCCTGCTGGAGGACCCCACTGTGGAGTTCAAGGGCAAGGAGGAATCCTTCTGGGAGCTGGAGGAGTCCGTTTCCAACCACAGCGACTACATCGCCCTGCTCCAGTCCTATTACAACAAGTACAACCCCCTGATTGCCGAGGTTTATCTCCAGCTGGTCCGGGTGCGGCAGAAAATGGCCGCAGAGCTGGGCTACGATTCCTATGCCGACTACGCCTACGACTACGAATACGGCCGGGACTACACCCCCGCCCAGGGGCAGGACTTTGCCCGCCGGATCCAGGAGGAGCTGGGACCGGTGTATGAAGAGCTGGCAAGCTCTTCGCTGTACTACTCGCTGAGCCACAGCCCTGTGGGCGAGGCGACCACCCGGCGCTTTGTAAAGAGCGCCGCTGCCAACCTGGGGGGCACCGTGGCGGATGCCTACGCCTTTATGGAGGCCTATGCGCTGTCTGACATCACCCAGGCCGCCCAGAAGATGGACACCTCTTACCAGACCTACATCTACGGCTACGAGTCCCCCTTTGTGATGGTAAACTCCGCCGGGGACACCACAGATCTCACCACCTTTGCCCATGAGTTCGGCCATTTCACCGACGCGTATTACAACTACGGCGCCAACGAGGACCTGGAAACTGCGGAGACCTTCTCCCAGGCCATGGAGTTCCTGGCCCTGTGCTATGCCGACACCCTTGACGACGAGACCCGGCAGGAGCTGCTGCAGCTGAAGCTCATCGACATTGTGGAGACCTTTGTCTACCAGGCAGCCTACGCCAGCTTTGAGGACCAGGTCTACGCCCAGGACGCCGACACCCTGACGGTGGAGGATCTGAACGCCATTTACCAGTCCGTGTGCAAGGACTTCGGCATCTACGACCGGGACTACGACTTCTACTACACCCTTGGGTGGGTGGATATCCCCCACTTTTTTGAATCGCCGCTGTACATCATCAGCTACTGCGTCTCGGCGGACACCTCTTTGCAGGTCTATCGGCTGGAGGCCCAGCAGGCCGGCGACGGCAAGGACGCCTACTTCCGTCTGCTGGACCGGCCCTACGGCGTGGGCGTGCAGACCGTGATGGACGAGGCCGGGCTGGACAACCCCTTCCGGGACGGCAGCCTGGAGGAGGTCGGCGATTTCATCCGTCAGGAGCTGGATCTGCGTTAACCCCTCTCCCAGGCCAGGCAACGGGCCCGACGTTCCAAGCAGGAACGCCGGGTCCGGTTTTTTTCGGCAGCGGAGCCTGCGCGCCGCAGGGGCCGAACTCGAAGCGTCACGAAGTATGCCTTTCATCGGCCCTAAGGTCGCCCACCCCACCGGGGTTACGGAAAACGCACACACCACCCCCGTAGGGGCCGATGCCTTTCATCGGCCCTAAGCCCGCCCCCACCACCAGGGTCACGGAAAACGTACGCACCGCTCCGT
>DFIE01000084.1 GCA_002372735.1 Clostridiales bacterium UBA3705 | reverse complement strand
CGTTGGGGAAGTTGCAGCGCAGGAACTCAAACTTGTGGGAGGCCATGTTCTCCACCATGCGGTCCGTGATCTCCACCGCCTTCATCACAGGGGCCTGCTCAAAGGGGATGATGTCGGAGGGGATCTCCTCGTAGACCTCCAGGCTCTCGTCCACCTTGCCGGAGCGGTTGCCGTTCCAGAAGTAGGTGACGTGGCCGAACTTTTGGGTTTCGGACAGGGCGTACTCGTGGATGCCCGCGGCGCAGAGGACCTCGGTGAGGGTGTTCTTGATGACAGGGGGCTCCACCAGGTAGTTGTAGGGGATCTTCAGGTCGCCGTCGTATTCCAGCATACCGGCAAACTTCACGCCGGTGTAGTCGCCCCGGTCAAACTTGTCAAAGTCCTTGCGGTCAAAGGCCAGGGAGATCTCCTGGGCCCGGTCGCCGCGGAAATTGTAGAGGATCACAGAGTCGCCGTTGGCAATTCTGGCCACGGGCTCGCCGTTTTGGGCAATGACAAAGGCGGGCAGATCCTGGTCGATGCAGCCGGTCTCGGCGCGGTAGGTCTCAATGGCCTCCCGGGCGGAGGGGAACTGCCGGCCGATGGCCTGGACGTGGGTGCGCCAGCCGGCCTCTACCATGCCCCAGTTGGCCTGGTAGCGGTCCATGGTGATCTGCATTCTGCCGCCGCCGGAGGCGATGCGGTAGTCGTGGGTCTCGTCCCGCAGCTGGGCCAGGACGTCCTCCAGCTGGTCCACGTACTCCAGGGCGGAGGTGGCGGGCACGTCACGGCCGTCCAGCAGGATGTGGCAGTACACCCGCTTCAGATCCAGCGCTCTGGCCTTGCGCAGCAGGGCAAAGAGATGGCTGATGTTGGAGTGGACGTTGCCGTCGCTGAGCAGGCCCAGGAAGTGCAGGGCCTTGTCATTGGTCAGGCAGTTTTCGGTGAGCTCCCGCCAGGCCTTGGACTGATACAGCGCGCCGTTTTCAATGGACTCCTGCACCAGCTTGGCCCCCTGAGAGTAGACCTGGCCGCAGCCCAGGGCGTTGTGGCCCACCTCGGAGTTGCCCATATCGTCGTCAGTGGGCAGGCCTACCGCAGTGCCGTGGGCCTTGAGCCAGGTGTAGGGGCAGGTCTCAAACAGGTGGTCCAGATTCGGGGTATTGGCCACGGCCACGGCATCGCCGCTGCCGCCGTCGCCCTTGCCGACGCCGTCCATGATGACCAGAACAATGGGTTTTTTCATATGTTGTAACCTCCAATTGATTTTTATTTTTCTTTAAAACAGGCGGTTCCCCGCCACGTATTTGGCGTGGATGTTTCTCTCGTCCGCCAGGTAGATCAGCCGCTCCAGCCGGTCCCGCACAGGCAGGGGCCGGGGCGTCTCCAGCCCGGCATCCTCCAGCACCAGGGCGTCCAGCTCGTAGTCCGGGGCAAAGCGCCCCACCCTGCCAAAGAAGCTGCCGCCCCCTGCGGTGGCCAGATAGAAGGCCCGGTCTACGGTAAGAGGCTTGACGCTTTGGTCCTGGAGCCGCCAGCGGAGCTTGCTGGCCTGAATGGCGTGCATCACGGCCCGGAGCATGCTCTCATGGCTGCCCCCCGCCACGTCGGTGGCCAGGCCCACCCGCAGGCCCATGTCCAGATACCGGGACACCGGCGCCACGCCGGAGGCCAGGTTCATGTTGGATTCCGGGCTGTGGGCAATCCAGACCCCCCGCTGACGGATCAGCTCCAGCTCCTCGGGGCCGGAGTGGACGCAGTGGGCCATGACGCAGGGGTGGTCGCCGCCGAACATGCCGAACATATCGTAGGCGTCGCCGTAGAACCGGGATTTGGGGTTCAGGCTCCTGACCCAGGCGATCTCGCTGTAATTCTCGCTCAGATGGCTCTGGGTGGGGAGGCCGTACTTTTGCTGCAGCACCTTCAGCCCGGCCAAAAGTTCATCAGAGCAGGTGGGCACAAACCGGGGCGTCAGAATGGGGGTGGTGCGGGTAAACCGCGCCAGGGCGGCTTGGATCCAGGTCTCGGTGTCCCGGCAGGCAGCCTGGGCGGAGGGCTCCAGCAGGGCGGGAGAGGTGTTGCGGTCCATGTTCACCTTGCCCACCCGGGTGATCAGGCCGGAGGCCTCCAGCTTTTCCATCAGCAGCAGGGTGGCCGGGGTGTGGACCGTGGCAAAGATGGAGGCCCGGGTGGTGGCCGAGCGGGTCAGCCGCCGAACAAAGATCTCATAGGCCCGGTCGGCATAGGCCAGGTCCTCATAGCGGGCCTCCTCGGGGAAGGTATAGGTGTTCAGCCAGTCCAGCAGCTCCATGTCCATGCCCAAGCCGCGGAAGGTGAACTGGGGGGCGTGGAGATGCAGGTCGTTCATGCCCGGGATGATCAGCCGGTCGCCGAAGTCTGTCACCGGCAGGTCCCGGTACTGCGCCGGCAGGGCGGCATACACCCCCAGGCAGCGGCCCCCGGCGGCAACCAAATATCCGTTTTCGGTGATCTCAATGGTGTCAGCGTCTTTGCTGTGACAAATATGCCCCTTGAGTATCATGATGTCCATGCTTGCCCACTCCCTTTCCGTTCCGGCGCGGGCAGATGCCGCACTCCGGTACTTACATTATACCAGATTTTTTGGAAAAGGCAACTGTGGAAGAAGAAAAAAGCCTCTCCGATCTGCAGGCGGAGGGTTGAAAGGGGACAAAGGCGGGTATCCTCTGTACAGCACAAAGGAGGAATTGTCTATGTGGAAACGAATGTGGATCCTGGCGGTGCTGGCGCTGGTGCTGGGGGCGGCCGCCCTGGGGCTGGAGAGCGTGCTCTGGCAGCGGCAGCTGGCCGGCGGGATGATCCGGCTGCACGTGGTGGCGGCCTCTGACAGCCGGGAGGACCAGGCAATGAAGCTGCAGGTGCGCAACGCCGTGCTGCCCCTGGCGGAGCAGGCCACCCGGGACTGCAGCACCCGGGCCCAGGCCCGGGCCCGGCTGCAGGCTGCCCTGCCCCGGCTGGGAGAGGCCGCCTTGGCCGCCATGGGGGACCGCCCCATGGAGCTCACCCTCTCGCTGGGGCAGGAGGACTTCCCCACCCGGCAATACGACACCTTCCGCCTGCCTGCGGGGCCCTATGAGAGCCTGCGGCTGACCATCGGCTCCGGCCGGGGACACAACTGGTGGTGCGTGGCCTTCCCGGCCCTGTGCCTGCCCGCCACGGCCCGGGGCTTCGAGGAGGCCGCCAGCGCCGCAGGACTCAGCCAGGCGGACCGGGACCTGCTCACCGGGGATACCCCCGCTGTGGAGCTAAGGTTCTGGCTGCTGGACAAGCTGGCGGAGCTGGGGCTCAACTGATACTGAGCTCCCATAGAAACCTTTAATCTGTTCCGGCAGGAATTGTGCCATACTTCGTTGTCGTCCTTGCCGGGCGTCAAGCCCGCCTGCGTCCTCCGCCTCGTCTGGCGCAATTCCTGCACGGAACATTCTTCAATCTTTCTATGGGAGTTCAGTATGAGCGGCGAGAAAAACCCTCTGTCACAGCGGGGCAGGCCCGCGCATATACTGATGCCGGTGATGCAATCCCCGAATCTTTTGCAGGAGGGACCGAAATGACACTGACCCGATATTTTTTAGGGGCAAACACGCCCCAGGGCTTTCGCTCGGCCTATGACGCACTGTTTGACGACCCCCGGATCCGGCAGCTGCTGATTTTGAAGGGCGGACCGGGCTGCGGCAAATCCACCCTGATGCGGGCCCTGGCTGCCGAGGCGGAGGAGATGGGCCTGGACCGGGAGGAGATCCTCTGCTCCTCAGACCCCGACTCTCTGGACGGGTTGATCGTGCCGGCGGCGGGGCTGGCCCTGGTGGACGGCACCGCCCCCCATGTGGTGGAGCCCCCCCTGTGCGGATGCGGAGCTTCTTATGTAAACCTCGGAGTCTGCTATCAGCCTGCCGCTGCCGCGCGCAGGGCCCCGCTGCTGCGCCGGGCCAAGGAGAAGAACGCCGCCTGCTACGGGCCGGTCTACGCCGCCCTGGCCGCTGCCGCCGCCCTGGAGAGGGCCATGGCCCTGGCCCTGGGCGAGGTGGAGCCGGTGCTGGAGGGCTGCCTGGAGACCCTGGCCGAGCCCCAGCCCGCCCCCGCCGACGCCCAGGGCCGGGTGCTGCGCCGGTTTGACCGGGCCGTCACCCCCAAGGGACTGCTGGTGCAGCCCCCGGAGGCGACGAAGGTGTGGCAGATCCGGGACGACTTCGGCCTGTCCGGGGCGGTGCTGGCCCGGCTGGAGCGGCGGTACGTCCGGCTGGGCTACACGGTGATCTCCGCCGCGGACCCCCTGGCCCCCGACAATCCCGCCAGTCTCACGGTGCCGGCGCTGGGGCTGTGCTACGTGCGCTGCAGCACCCTCTTCCCTGCCCCGGCCCCCGGGCTGCGGGTGGCGGACCTGGACGGGGCGGTGCTGGCCGGGCAAAAGCCCCAGGTGCTGGACGCCTTGCGCACCCTGGCGGAGCTGCGAAACCGGACCGTGGACCAGGCCGTTGTGTGGCTGGCCCGGGCCAAGCGCCACCACGACACCCTGGAGCGGCTGTACCGCCCGGCGGTGGACTTTGCCAGGGTGGAGACCATTGCCCGGGACCTGCGCCAAAGGCTGCGGCAGGCCCTGTAATCCGCCCAAAACCACCGTTGCAAATCCGGTAAAAACCGCCTATAATAGAGACAGAATACGGAGGTGCGTTATGGCGGGCTTATATGATTCTGTGCGATACTTAAAGGGCGTGGGCGAGACCCGGGCCAAAATACTGGCGGGGCTTGGCATCCAAACCCTGTATGATCTGCTCTCCCATTTTCCCAGGGCCTACGAGGACCGGACCAGGGTGGTGCCCATTGCGGAGCTGCAGGTGGGAGAGCCCGCCTGCTTCCGGGGCTTTGTGACCTCCGGCCCCAGGACTGCCCATATCCGCAAGGGGCTGGATCTCACCAAGCTCACCGTGGCCGACGAGACCGCCCGGATGCACCTGACCTTTTTTAACCAGCGCTATGCCGCCGAGGGGCTGGTTTACGGCAGGGAGTACTACTTTTACGGGGCGGTAAACGGGGATTACCTGGGCTTTCAGGTGACCAACCCGGTGTTTGAGCCCGTGGAGCAGGCCGGGGTGCTGACCCGGCGAATCATGCCCATCTACCCCCTCACCGCCGGGCTCAGCAACGGG
Organism: Clostridiales bacterium UBA3705; assembly: GCA_002372735.1. The sequence goes on along the minus strand of DFIE01000084.1, from coordinate 2,229 downwards.
CTGATGACCAAGACCATCCGCCAGGCCCTGGACGCCTGCGCCGGTCAGCTGCCGGAGCTGCTGCCCCAGGCCCTGCGCCGGGCCTATGACCTGGCGGACGTGGGCTATGCCTATGAAAATCTCCACGCGCCCAGGTCCATGGAGGATCTGGACCGGGCAAGGCGGCGGCTGATCTTTGAGGAGTTCTTCCTCTTCTCCGTGGGCCTGGGCCTGATGCGGAACCAGCGGGGCAGCCGGCCCCGGCCCCCCTTTACCAGGCTGGAGCTGCAGCCCTTTTATGACGCCCTGCCCTTCACCCTCACCGGGGCCCAGCAGCGGGCCATCGGGGAGATGATTGCCGACCTGAAAAAGCCCACGGCCATGAACCGGATGGTCCAGGGCGACGTGGGCAGCGGCAAGACCATGGTGGCGGCGGCGGCAGCCTATCTGGCCTGGCAGAACGGGGTGCAGGCCGCCCTGATGGCCCCCACCGAGCTGCTGGCGGAGCAGCACGCCCGCTCCCTCTCCGCCCTGCTGGAGCCCCTGGGGCTGCGGATCACCCTGCTGACCGGCTCTATGACCCCGGCCAGCAAAAAAGAGGTGCGCCGGCAGCTGCGGGACCACGAGACGGACTTTGTCATCGGCACCCACGCCCTGATTGCCGACGCCACGGATTTTTCCGACCTGGGCATGGTGATTGCCGACGAGCAGCACCGCTTTGGCGTGGCCCAGCGGGCCGCCCTGGCCCAAAAGGGGGCAAACCCCAACCTGCTGGTGATGTCCGCCACCCCCATCCCCCGGACCCTGGCACTGATCCTCTACGGCGACCTGGACCTTTCTGTCATTGACGAGCTGCCCCCCGGCAGACAGACCATCGATACCTTCCTGGTGGGAGAGGATATGCGGGCCAGAATCAACGCCTTTTTGCGCAAGCAGGTCCAGGCGGGCCACCAGTGCTACGTGGTCTGCCCGGCCATTGAGGAGGATGAAACCGAGAGCCTGAAATCCGCCCAGGCCTGGGCCGAGACCCTGCAACAGGTGGTCTTTGCCGACCTGCAGGTGGATTTGGTCCACGGAAAGATGAAGGCCGCCGAGAAGGAGGCGGTCATGCGCCGGTTTGTGGAGGGCCGGACCCAGATCCTGGTGTCCACCACGGTGATTGAGGTGGGCGTGGACGTGCCCAACGCCACGGTGATGGTGGTGGAAAACGCCGACCGCTTCGGTCTGAGCCAGCTGCACCAGCTGCGGGGCCGGGTGGGCCGGGGCAGGGACAAGTCCTACTGCATCCTCTTTACCTCCAACCAGAACCCGGAAACCCTGGCAAGACTGAAGGCCCTGTGCAAAACCAACGACGGCTTTGAAATCGCCCGGCAGGATCTGGCCCTGCGGGGACCCGGAGACTTTTTCGGCACAAGGCAGTCCGGGCTGCCGGTATTTAAGGTGGGCAGCCTGGAGCTGGATATGACCACCCTGAAGCAGGCCCAGCAGGCCGCGGAGGAGTTCCTGACCGCAGACTTTGACCGCGACGACCCCGCCTGGCAGCCCCTGCTGGAGCGGATCGGCGTCCTTTTTGCCCAGTCTGACGGCTCCATCAACTGAGAGGAAACGCCGGCGGTTGACAGAATTTCCGGAATAATCCCATCCGGAAGAGAGTTTTTCACACAATCCACAGGGTTTTCCACCGAGTGCGGCAGGCAAAAGCCCGAGTTTTCCACGAATTTTCAGGGATTTCCCCCAGGCGGTGGAAAAATGGTAAAGAATTGTAAATTGTTGACATAATCCTTGTAACCTCCTGTTTCCGATCTGCGGAAAGAATTTCGCATGGAAAAACTGCCCCGGATTAAGGTTCCATTAAGTCCGGGGCGGTATGCTTCTGCCAGGGCCGGGAGGCAACCCGGCCCGGAAAGGGAGGGATTTGCCATGAACACCAATTGGAGGCTCCGGCTGCTGGCCGGACTGCTGGCGGGGCTGCTGACGGGCTGCGCCGCCGTGGCCGGGCCGGTCCCGGAGACCGGGCAGACCGCAGTGACGGAGGAGCTGCACGTCTACTGCTTCCAGGCGGGCAAGGCCGACGCCTTTCTGCTTTGGAACAGCACCATGGCGGTGCTGATTGACACCGGCGAGAGCGGCTTTGGCAAGGTGATCCTGGCCAAGCTGGAGGAGCTGGGCATTGCAAAGCTGGACGCGCTGATCATCACCCACTTTGACAAGGACCATGTGGGCGGGGCCAAAAAGGTGCTGGAATCCGTG
>DFIE01000107.1 GCA_002372735.1 Clostridiales bacterium UBA3705 | reverse complement strand
GGAACCAGTGGGTGTAATGGGTGGCGCCCTTTTCCACGGCCCACTCCATCATGGCCCGGGCGACGATGTCTGCCGCCTGCATGGAGAGCTGACCGCCGTGGTCCAGCACCTGCCGTACCTCGGCATACACATGCTCGGGCAGCCGGTCCCGCATCACGGATTCATTAAACACATTGGAACCGAAAATTTCTGCAATGCTCATTCTAATTGCTCCTATCCAAAAAACTACCTACCAACTATAGCGCAAATCCACAAAAATTTCAATCTTTTTTTGTGAAGTTTTCCGGTAAGTGCATGATTTTTGCCAAAATCGGGGAAGCTGAAGCCGAGGTGATACGCCATGTTCATTGCCCTGGTCAGGACGGTGCTGTCCTATCTGGTGCTGATTGCCGCCATACGCACCATGGGCAAGCGCCAGCTGGGAGAGATGGAGCCCGCGGAATTTGTGGTCACCATGCTCATCGCCAACCTGGCGGCGGTGCCCATGCAGGACAACAGCCTGCCCCTGCTGTCGGGGCTGATCCCCATTTTGACGGTGCTGGCCACGGAGCTGATCCTGGCAGGGCTCAGCATGAAATTTCTGCCGGTGCGCCGGCTGCTCTGCGGCCGGCCCGTGCCCCTGATCCGGGACGGGCGGGTGCTGCAGGCCAATCTCCGGGCCACCCGGGTGAGTCTGGAGGAGCTGACCCAGCGCCTGCGGCAAAAGGACGTGTTTGACCTGGCCCAGGTCCGCCACGCCCTGCTGGAGACCGACGGCTCCCTGTCGGTGCTGCTCCGGGGCGGCAGCCGGCCCCTTTGCCCGGAGGACCTGGGCCTGCGGGTGCCGGAATCCCCACTGCCCCTGCCCCTGATCTCCGACGGGGTGGTGCTGGCGGAGAATCTGTCCAGGGCCGGCCGGGACGAGGCCTGGCTGCGCCGGGAGCTGAAAAAACGGAAGCTCAAAATCCCGGAGATTTTCCATCTCACCGTGGACGAGGGCGGAACCATCCAATGGATCAGAAAGGAGCTGCCATGAGACGTCTGTTTCTGGGCCTGTTGCTGCTGGCCCTGCTGGCGGGCTTCTGCCTGTGGGCAAACGGGGCCATCCACGCCCGGCTGGACCGGGTATCAGACCTGGTGACCCAGGCCCGCACCGCTGCCCGGGAGGGGCATATGGAACAGGCCGCCGACCTGGCCCGCCAGGCCCAAGGCCGGTGGCACAAGGCCCTGCCTCTGCTCTCGGCCCTGCTGCACCACCAGAGTCTGGAGGAGCTGACCCTGGCGCTCAGCGACCTGTGCCTGGCCCCGGGGGACTTTGCCGCCCGCAGCACCGCGGTGCTGCTGCGCCTGCGCCAGCTGGCAGACTTTGACGCCCTTGCCCCCGAAAACCTGTTTTAGCCGCGCCCATACAAAAAACAGAGCCTGCCGCAGCCGCGGCAGGCTCTGTTTTGGTGCGTTATTCCTGCAGATCCACAATGGAGTCGTCGTTGAAGACCCATTCCTGGACGTTGACGGTCTCGTATTGGTCATTGCCCGTGCGCATGACCACCTTTTTGATGCCGGCGTTGATAATCACCCGTCGGCACATAGAGCAGGGGGTGATGTTCTTGACGTAGTCCCCGGTGGAGACCTCACGGCCCGCCAAAAACAGGGTGCCGCCCAGACACTCGCTGCGGGAGGCGGAGATCACCGCGTTCATCTCGGCGTGGACGCTGCGGCACAGCTCATACCGCTCGCCGGAGGGGATGTTCAGCCTTTGCCGCAGGCAGTAGCCCAGGTCGATGCAGTTTTCCCGGCCCCGGGGGGCGCCGTTGTAGCCGGTGGCGATGATTTCATCGTTGCGGACAATCAGCGCGCCGTAGCGCTTGCGCCCGCAGGTGGACCGCTCCAGCACGGTTTCTGCAATGTCCAGATAGTAGTTCTCTTTGTCGATGCGACCCATAGCCAGGCCTCCCCACATGAGATATTTAGGATATTATACCATACTTTCGCCCACTGCGCAAGTAGAAATGGGGGAAATGTGGGTTTTTAGCGAAAAAAACCGGGGAAAAACGCAAGAATTCCTCCACTTTTCCCTCAATCCAGGGCGGAAAGGCCTCTGGGGATAAAGATGCCGCCCCTGTCCTCCAGCACCCGGCCGTTGTCCACGGCCAGCCTGCCCCGGAGATACACCTGCACCACCGACCCGGAGAGCTCCCTGCCCTCATAGGGGGAGTAGTCCACGTTGGCGGCCTGATCCGCCGCGGTGATGGTGTGGGGCCGGTTGGGGTCAAAGACCACGATGTCCGCGTCGCTGCCCGGCTGCAGCACGCCCTTTCTGGGCCACACGCCGTAGAGCTTGGCGGGGTTGGCGCTGAGGACCTCCACCAGCTTCTCCCGGCTGATCCGGCCCTGGGCCACGCCGTAGTGGTACATCAGCTCGCCCCGGGTCTCCACCCCGGGCAGGCCGCCGGGGATTTTGGTAAAGTCCTCCAGGCCCATTTCCTTCTGCTTCAGGGTAAAGCTGCAGTGGTCGGTGGACACGGTCTGGATTTCGCCCTCTGCCAGGGCCTGCCACAGCCGGGCCTCGTCGGCGGGCTTGCGCAGGGGCGGGGCGCAGACGTACCGGGCCCCGGCAAAGTCCGGCTGGCTGTACAGGCTGTCGTCCAGCAGCAGGTAGTGGGGGCAGGTCTCCACGTAGACCTTCTGGCCCCGGGCCCGGGCGGCCTCCACCTCCTTCAGGGCGGCCTCACAGGTCAGGTGGACAATGATCACCGGGGTGTCCGCCACACAGGCCATCTTCAGCAGCCGGCCCACGGCCTCGGCCTCCATCAGATCGGGCCGGCACTGGGGATGGGCGGAGGGGTCCAGGTGGCCGGCGGCCTTGTGCTCGGCGATCAGGGCGTCGATCATCCCGGCGTTTTCGCAGTGGACGCCGGCCAGGGCCCCGTATTTTTTCAACTCCTGCAGGGCCATCAGCATCTGCCCGTCGCCGATCATCATGGCGGGGTAGGTCAGGTACATCTTGAAGGAGGAGACGCCCTGCTCCAGCATCCTGGGGATCTCTGCCCGGATGGACTCGTTCCAGTCGTCAATGGTCATGTGGAAGCCATAGTCGCAGGCGGTGCGGCCGTCGGCCTTCTTGTGCCACAGGTCCAGCCCGTACTGCAGGCTCTCGCCCTTGTTGGGGCAGGCAAAGTCGATGACCAGGGTGGTGCCGCCCCGGAGCGCCGCCTTGCCGCCGGTGTAAAAATCGTCTGCGGTGGTGGTGTTGGCCACGTCCAGGTCAAAGTGGGTGTGGGCGTCGATAAAGCCGGGCATCAGCAGCTTGCCGGTGCAGTCCACCACCCGGGCGTCGTCGGATTGGAGGTTTTCGCCCATGACCTTGATCTTGTCGTTGCAGATCAGCACGTCTGTGACCTTGGACCCGGAGGCGTTGACCACCGTGCCGTTTTTCAGAAGAGTTTTCATGCGCTCAGCTCCTTTGGTTTGATGTCCATATTATACCACCGTCCCTGCCAACATGCAAGCACCCGGCGGAAGTTTCCCCGCGGATTGACATTCTCTGTCCGGCCCGCTAGAATAAAAGAAAAAAATTTGCCGGCGGATGCAACATTCCGCCCCGAACCGGCGTTATGATTGACAGAAGGAGGTGAGCGCATGCTGGATGCCACCCTGATCCGCCGTATGCAGCGGGGAGAGGAGGAGGCCCTGGGCGAGCTCCGCAACCGGTACCAGTCCTACGTCTGCACCATTTTGTCGGCCATGGTCTCCGGCACCGGCACCTATGCCGATGTGGAGGAGCTCTGCGCAGACACGTTTTATTCCGTCTGGCGCAGCGCTCAGGCCATCCGGCCCGGCAAGCTGAAGCAGTATCTTGCGGCCGCCGCCCGGAACAAGGCCAAAAGCTGGCTCCGGGCCCGGCGGGAGCTGCCCATGGATCTGGACACCCTGGACATCCCCGACGGGACCCTGCCCCTGGAGGAGCGGGCCATGGAGCAGGAGCTTGCCCAGCGGGTGCGGCAGGCCGTCCGGGCCATGAAGCCCGGCGACCGGGAGATCTTCCTGCGGTATTACTACTATCTCCAGCCCACCGCCGTCATTGCCGCCGCCCTGGAGATGCCGGAATCCACCGTGCGCTCCCGGCTGCACCGGGGCCGCCTGGCCCTGAAAGAATTTTTATGTCAGGAGGACTTGCCATGAAGGTACGGATTACCGATCTGCTGGACAGCTTCGAGGACGACTACGTCAGGCTCGCCCCTGACGGAAAGGATGCGCCGGCCCCCGCCGGCGAAGAGGAGACCATTGTGATGAAAACAAAGAAAAGACCCTTTCCCTGGAAGCAGGGCCTGGCCGCCGCCGCGGCCGTGGCGGTGCTGGGGGCAGGGGGCTTCGGCCTGTTTCGCCTGCTGGGCCGGCGGGCCGCGCCTGCGGGGGGGGATCTCCCGGCGGGGGTCATTCTCCCGGCGGATACCGCCGCCCTCACCGAAACCGCCCCCGGGGAGACCGACACCCTCTCCCACACCATGGAGCTGCAGCAGAGCCAGGCCCGGCTGAACCGGCTGCTGACCGCCGTGGCCCAACAGGGGCGCCTTCGTTGGGAGCCGGAAGCCCAGACCTCGGCGGAGCTGGTCCGCTTTGCCCACCTGTATGAAAAGCTCCGGGGCGAGAAGCCCGTCTACGAGAGCCTGGACGGCGCCTCCTGGGAGGTCATGACCTTGGACCGGGTCAACGAGATCCTGCTGGACCTGTTCGCCGCCCAGGTGGCCCCGGGGGAGGACCTGGAGGATCCGGAGGGCGAATTCCTGTACCGGCAGGACAAGCTCTGGTTCCCCGCTGCGGACGGAGACAGCTACCCCGCCTTTGCGGTCTGCGGCGGCGTGGAGCTGGAGGAGCAGCTGGACGGGGCCACAGAGTATCAGGTCCGCCTCACCGTCTACCAGGCCCCGGAGGAGGACTGGCAGGAGGGCCGGATGGCCCAGTATGAGACCATGGACTACCGGCAGTCTGAGCTGCTGGCGGTGCAGGGCAGCCTGCGCCGGATTGCCACAGGCTGGGCCCGGGTGCAGTACACCGGCGACGACTGGATCTTGACCCAATACCACGCCATGGCCCTGGACGGGGACCTGGAGGGGGAGGAGGAGTGGCCCCAGGAATACCCGGTCAACAATTACCGGCTGGAGGGTGAGGTCTTTGCCCAGTCCGGCCGGGTGCAGGTCTACCGCTACGCCCCCCTGGAGGGGGCCTACCGGGTGCCGGCCCTGCTGGACGAATATCTGGCCGGCATCCTGCCCGGGGCCGGCAGCCTTGCCCTGGACCTGGAGACCGCCCACGGCGGCTACGGCAACTGGTTCTGCGACAGCATGGACGGCAGCGCCAACCTCTCCGCCTCCTCTGTCACCGGCCGGTTCTGCTTCACCCTCTTCCCGGGGCGGGAGGGCGTGATCCGGGCCCTGTCCGCCCAGCCGGAGGAGGCCGCCATGGAGCAGGCCGCCCGGGACTTTGTGGCCCGCTTTGCGGGCCTGACCGGGGAGCTCCGCCTGGCGCAAACGCAGGACACAGAGTGCAGCTACCTGGTGGGGGACTTCACCCAGGGCGACACCGTGGTGCCCGCCAGGGTCTACTGCTTTGTCAGTGACAGCTGCAGCCGCCAGCAGCTCACCGCCCAGCCGGGGCTGGAGCTGCCCGTCTCCTGCGGCGACAGCCGCCTGGAGGATCTGACGGTCCAGACCTTTACCGTCACCGTTCTGCCCGACGGCACCGTCTGCGAGGCCAACAACTATCTCACCCGGGCCGTCGCCCAGCCCGACGGGGACTGCCGGATGATCGACGCCTCCGACCTGGACCGGCTGCTCAGCTACATGACCTCCTATGCCGAACACGACACCCTGGTGCTGCGCCGGGTGGCCCTGGAGGGCTACAGCGTGTACTTCGGCGACGAGCTGGTGAATCCGCTGATCCGGGTGGAGTACTACTTCGAAAGCCGGCCGGAGGACCTTCAATCCACCGAGATGATCCTCCCCGGCCTGTTTGAAGAGCCCGACCGCACCGACCCCGACTGAGCCGCCGCACCCAGCCCTCCCGGCTCCCCGGGAGGGCTTTTGCCTGCAGTGCGAAAAAAAGCTGGAAATCTCATAGGGAGTATGTTATAATAAAAGGTAATCCGGCGATTTTTATCCCATTTCCAGCGAGGTATACCAAATATGATCGACAAAGAAGTCTCCGAGCTGCGCCGCCGCTTCCGTCAGGACCGGAACAGCATCGGGAAAATACATGGATGTTACGTAAACCAGTTCGGCGAGATTGTGACCACCTTTGAGGATTCCATGGGTCTGCTGCCGGTGGAGGAGCAGGAGAAGTACCTGGAGCTGTTAAAAAAGGGCATCTCCGGCACCCTGGGCAAAACCCTCACCGACATCGTCTTCTCCACCGCCCAGGTGGTGGACAGCCCCGAGCACAAGCTGCTCATGCAGCTGCGGGACACCCGGCTGAGCGACCCCCAGGTGCTGGACCGCTTTTACCAAACCGTGGCCGGCGCCCTGCGGATCCCGGAGAAGAGCTATCTCATTCTCCTGGCCTTTGACTGCTACGACGTGCCCTTCCGCTCCCGGGACGGCCTGGACCAGGCCGACAGCGGCGACACCCAGTTCTCCTATGTAGTCTGCTCCATCTGCCCGGTCAAGGAGACCACCCCCGTGCTCCGCTATGACAGCGCCGAGCAGGCCTTCCACAACCGGGGGGCGGACCAGGTGGTGGCCGCGCCGGAGCTGGGCTTCCTTTTCCCGGCCTTTGACGACCGGGCGGCCAATCTTTACGGGGCCCTGTATTACAACCGCAACAAGGACACCGGCTATCCCGAGTTTGTAGACGCGGTGTTCCACACCAAGCCCCCCATGGCCCTGGGAGCTCAGACCGACAGCTTCCGCCAGGTGCTTACCGAATCCCTGGAGGAGGAGTGCCGGCCCCAGGTGGTCCAGGCGGTGCACACTGCCCTGCGGGAGATGACCCAGCTGCACAAGGAGGCCCGGGCCGAGGAGCCCCTGCGGGTGTCCTGCCAGGAGGTCAGCCGGATTCTGGAGCAGGCGGGGGTTTCCGAGCCCCGGGCAGCCAGCTTCCGGGTCAATTATGAGACCTCCTTCGGCACCGACAGCGAGCTGCCCCCGCAGAATCTGCTGAACGCCTCCCAGCTGGAGTACAAAACCCCGGACGTGACCGTCAAGGTCAATCCCGACCGGGGCGACCTGGTACAGCTGCGTGAACTGGGCGGGACCAAGTTCCTGCTGATCAATATTGACGAAGGCGTCGAGCTCAACGGCGTGAATCTCCGCCTGGATGAGCCCGACGACGGAAGGGAGTAACCCATGCGTAAACAACGTTCTATTCTGGTGCTGTTGCTGCTGGCGGCGCTGCTGCTGCAGCTGTTTGCACTGCCCGCCGCCGCCACCGAGGCCGACCCTGTGGAGACCGAGCCTGTGGCGACCGACCCTGTGGCCACTGACCCCGTGGAGACCGACCCCATGGAGACCGACCCTGTGACCACCGAGCCTGTGCCAACCCAGCCTGCCGGCCCCCTCGAGGGCAGCATGGAGGTCTTTGTCCTGCCGGAGGACCAGATCCAATGTCCCTTTGCCGACGTGCCGGAAAACGCCTGGTACTACAGCTATGTGGCCTACGGCGCCAGCCTTGGCATCATCAATGGCAAGAGCCCCACGGCCTTCCACCCCATGGACAACATGACCCTGGCCGAGGCCATCACCCTGGCCGTGCGGGCCTATGAGCGGTACTATTCCATCACCCCGGATGCCGCAGCCACCCAGGGCTCGCCCTGGTATCTGCCCTACGTGACCCGGGCGGAGTCCTACGATCTGATCCCCGGGGGCTGCGAAAACTTCACCGCCCCGGTCCGCCGGGACCAGGCTGCGGCCATTTTTGCCCGCATCCTGCCCGAAAAGGAGCTGGAGCCCATCAACTGGGTCAGCCGCCTGCCGGATGTGGAGACCTCCAACCCCTATCTGCCGGCCATTCTCACCCTGTACCGGGCGGGCGTGCTCTCCGGCAGCGACGAGAAGGGCAGCTTCCGCCCCGCCTCCAACGCCACCCGTGCGGAGCTGGTAAAGATTCTCAGCGGCGTCATCAACCCCGGCCTGCGGGGGCGGTTCCAGTTTAAAAACGGGGATATGCGGGCCTTTACCGAGCAGGTCAGTGAGAGCCCCCTGTGCACCTTCACCGACGTGCCCGCCGAGGCCTGGTACTACCGCTACGTGGCAATCCAGCAGGAGCTGGGCATTCTCAACGGCGTCAGCCCCACCACTTATCAGCCTGCCGGCTCCGTGACCTACGCCCAGGCGCTGAAGGTGGCCGTAGAGGTCTACGAAAAGTACTACGATCTGCCGCCCCAGCCCCACACCGGCAGGTGGTGGGAGTATTACGTGGAAAAGGCCCTGGAGTACGGCATCCTGGTCCATCCCCGGCAGGACTATCAAGTGCCCGCCATCCGCGGGGACGTGGCCCTGTTCCTCTACCGGGCCCTGGAGGGCAAGGAGCTTGCGCCCATCAACGAGGTGGACGCCATCCCCGACGTGCCCGAGACCAACTTCTACCACGACACCCTGCTCACCTTCTACCGGGCCGGCATTATGCAGGGCTCTGACAAATACGGCACCGCCCACGCCTATGACAACATCACCCGGGCGGAGCTGGCGGCCCTGCTCACCCGGCTGGTGCTGCCGGATGCCAGGCTCCGCTTCACCCTGGAGAAGGCCCAGGTCATCGAAAAGATTCAGTACGGTGTCAGCGGCTCCGGCAAGTATGCCCTCACCGCCTACCGCTTCGGCAGCGGCAAAAACGTGATGGTGCTGGGCTTTGCCATCCACGGCTGGGAGGATAACTGGGCCCGGGACGGCGGCGATTTGGTCTATCTGGCCGATCAGGTCCGGGCCTATCTTGAGACCAACTACAACCTGGTGGCGGACGGCGACTGGACGGTGTACGTCCTGCGCTGCATGAACCCTGACGGTCTGTATCTGGGCAACTCCCACAACGGCCCCGGCCGCTGCACCACCACCTACTACGACCTGTCCGGCAATCTGCTGACCACCAAGGGCATCGATATGAACCGCTGCTTCCCCTACAACTTCCAGGCCCGCACAGGTAGCCGCAACTTCAACGGCACCACCCCCCTGCAGTGCAAGGAGGCCCGGGCCATTGCAGATTTCGTCCGCAGCGTCAAGGGCGACGGCAAGAACATCCTGGTGGACGTCCACGGCTGGCTGGGGCAAATCATCACCAGCGCCGGCAAGGGCACCCTGTACAAGGCCTTCTACAAGCAGTTCCCGGGCAACTCCTATGCCAGCCTCTCCGGCGGCAGCGGATACTTCTCCGCCTGGGCGGCCTACAGCCTGGGCTACGACAGCTGCCTGCTGGAGCTGCCCGCCAGCATCACCAGCCACTCCAGGTTCCTCTCCAGCGGCTGTGTGGGCAAGTTTGAGGCGGCCATTACAGACCTGCTGCAGAACTACAAGACCAAGGGCACGCCCAAGGGCCCCATGCCCGAGGATGAGTTTGAGCTCAACGGCAACTAAACGCCCAAAAGAAATACCGACCGGAAATGCTCCGGCCGGTATTTCTTTGCCCTGGATCAGTTGACATAATCAGCCGTCACCCCGCTGCCGGTGCTCTTTACCAGCACGGGCCCCCTGCGGGTGAGCAGGGTGGTCACCCCGTACTGCTCCAGCAGGGCCAGGGTCTGGGGATCCTCCGGCTCCTCGTCGGAAGCGGTGATCACCGCGATTTCCGGGCTTGTGGCCTCCACCAGGGCGGGCAGCAGGCTCTGCCAGCGGCCGTGGTAGGGGACCTTTAAAAAGGCATAGCTGCCGGGGTCGCTGCCCAGCAGCTCCTTCAGCCGGGCCTCCTGGGCGTCGGCGGCAAAGAGCAGCCGGTCCGCCCCGTGCTGCACCGACACAATCAGCGAGGAGTTGTTGCTGGCGTCCTCGGCATAGGTCTCCAGGGCAGGGGGGTCCACGGTGAGGGTCACGTC
>DFIE01000149.1 GCA_002372735.1 Clostridiales bacterium UBA3705 | reverse complement strand
TCGTAGTAGAAGGCGCCCTCCACAAGGTCGGTGAACGGGGTCTCGGTCTTCTCAGGCGCGGGCTTGCCGGCGGCTCTCCACAGGAAGGTCACCGCCTGGCCCCGGGTGATGGTGCCTGCGGACACGAAGGTGGTTTCGGTCATGCCGTTGGTGATCTCATTCACCACAGCCCAGTCGATGGGATTGTGGGCCCAGTTGCCCCGGGCAGGCATGTCGGTAAACTGCTTCAGACCCGGGCAGGTCTCGTCGCCGGTGCAGGGCAGGCCGGGCTTGGTGGGCTCTACCGGCACGCTGGGCACGGTGGGCACGGTGGGCTGGTCCGGGTTGGTGGGCACGGTGGGCGCATCAGGTTTGGTGGGATTGGGGTCATCGGGTTTGGTGGGGTCGGGGTCATCGGGCTTGGTGGGGTCGGGCTCCACGGGCTCGTCGGGCTTCTTCTCCAGGGCGGCAATGGCGTCCAGGATGGCGGCGGCAGCCCGGTCCAGGGCAGCCTGGTCCTGGACATCCAACGTCTCCAGGCCGGCGGCCACCGCCTGGTCCAGCGCGTCCACACTTTGCTCGGTGTAGGGGGCGGGATCTACCCCAGCGGCCTTGGCCAGGGCCAGCTCCAGGGCGGAGGGGTCCGGGCCGGCGTCTGTCTGCCCGCCGGTGAGATAGAAACCGTAAAGCTCCAGCTCCGCCACGCCCAGGCCAAAGCTGCCGGCCGCCTCCTTCTGCATGACGATGCGCAGGGCGGTGGTGGTGACGGGGTCAAAGGCGGTGCGGTTCAGCACGTCCTCTTCTGTCCCCAGGCCGTCGGCATTGGGCACCGGGGCCCAGGCGCCGCTGTCGTCCAGATACTCCCAGGTATAAGAGGCCGGGAAGTCGATGCCCACCTGGGTGTGGGGGCCGTCGGCGTTGTACCAGAAGAAGGCGGCAGCCGCCTCTACGCAGGCGGGCTCCGGCAGGGTGATGGTGATGGTCTGCTCCTCCGGAGAGCCGCTGCCGTTCCAGGAGCCGTAGGCCACGTTGTAGTCGCCGGTGTCGGAGCTGTCGGGAATCACCCGGTCATTGACGCCGGCGATGTTGCACCAGCTGGAGATGGCCGGGCCGTCGGGGATGCCGTCCGGAGCCAGGTTGACCCGCTCCGGGATGACCACCCGGCGGTACAGGGTGAGATTGCAGCCCGTGGCAGACAATACCGCCGCGGCAGGGCTCTGCTCGGCCCAGGTCATGGCGCCGTCCGCAATCTGCAGGGCAGTCTCAGCCCCACCCAGGGCATAGCAGCCAAAGCCGTTCACGGTGCCCCGGGCCAGCGTCAGCAGGGTGGGCATGGGGCCGGTCAGATCGCCGCTGCCGGTGAGATAGTCCCCCCCAGCGGTGCCCAGCACGACGCCGCTGTCGTCCATGGCCAGGTGCCAGGCGGCAGACTCCGGCAGGGCCCGGGCCGGGGCGAGGGTGGCGTAGTCGTCCGGGGTGGGAACCCGGGTCAGGCTCTCGCCGGGCTGGACCAGATAACCCATGCGGCTGTCGTCCCCCCGGCCGCCGAAGTCCTGCCAGAGCACCAGGTAATACCGCTCTGTAGGCACAAGAGCAGACAGGTCTGTCACCGCCTCGTAGGTGATGCCCTGCTTGGCCAGGGTGAGCTCCAGGCGCTCCATGGCGTTGTTCAGGTCGATCCAGGCGGCGTTGACCTGGGTCTGGGCGGCCGCGCGATCCGTTGGGAGCTCTGCCAGCAGGCTCTCGGCCTGGGCCATGGCAGCGGCCAGGGGGGCCCAGGTTTCGGGCACATAGTCGGTCTCGCGCAGGGCCTTGGCCCGGCTCAGTGCTTCGGTGAGCCAGGAGGTGTCTACGGCAATGCCGGAGACGTTTTGGCGCTGATAGAGATAGAAGTGCACGTCGTTGGCGTGGGCCCGGTAGCCGCAGATCAGGCCACGGGTGTTGTAGTCAAAGAAGTAGGTGACGCCGTTCACTGCGGCGGCGGTGCCGAGGGTGAAGGTGTCGGTGCTGCCGTAGCGGGCAAGGGCCAGCGGGGTGGGGTCGTCGGCAGAGAGGGTGACCACGGCGGCGTTGGCGTCCTTGTAGGCAAAGTGGACGCCCTCCCCTGCCCCGGTCTTCAGCAGCCAGTTTTCACCCGTCCGGGCAAGGGTCCACTCCAGGTCCTTCTCCTCCCCCTGGAGGGTGAGCTGGTTGTCTACGTCAAAGCCCAGGGCGGATTGGATGTCAAAGCCCGTGCGGTAGGCCTGGTCCAGGGGGACCTCCGCCCCGGCGCTGGAGACGTACTTGCTCACCGGGCACATCACATAGTCCGCGTTCAGGTTGCTGCCGGAGGTCTTGTGGGTGTTGCTGACAAAGAGCAGGTACTGCCCGGTCTCCGGCAGGGCTGCGGGGTCGGTGATGCGGCGGTAGGACACCACCGTATCGTCCACTGAGATGTGGAAGGTGCCCAGGCTGTCCGTGCGGAAGCACAGGGTGCCCAGGCTGGGGTCCTGGGGATCCGGAGCCGCGGTGACGGCCAGGTTCTTGCCGTCCTGGGTGACCCGGGTGGCCCTGGTGGCCATGTAGGCGCTCAGCCGGATGGTGACGGTGTAGGTATAGCCCTCGGGCACCTGGGTCTGGGGGCGGATCTCTACGCCCAGGGCAGTCTCGTGGGCAAAGACGGGCAGGTTCTCAATGCCGCCGATGGGGGCCGCAGTGGTGACGCTGACGTTGCCGTCGGTATAGGTTGCCAGGGGCGCAGGGGCGCCCACCCGGGCCACGGGGCCGTAGGACAGGTCGTTGGCAGGCCAGGAGTCCTCATAATCATGGCCGTTCATGGCTTTGGTGATGGGGGCGCCGGGCGCTTTCAGATTGTGGGGGCCGTTCTCGTCCCAACGGCGGATGACCACCTCGTTGCCGGTGATCTCAAAGGAGGTCATGGTCATGGTGCCGTCCGCCGGGGGATTTTCGGTAATCGCCCCGCCGCCGGTGTCGTAATTAAACCAGTAGTAACCCACATAGCCGTAGTTCATGTAGGTGAAGTTCAGCTTCTCCTGGGTAAAGCGGGTGCGGCTGCCCAGGTTGGCGATGTTGATCTCATCCCCCCGCTGGAGGAATACCGAGGAGCCGCCCATATAGCTGTCATAGCCAAAGGCGTGGTTGTGGCCGTAGATAAAAATGAGATTCAGCTCCTCGCCGTAGCGGTTGAGCACGTCAAAGAGATAGTGGGCGTACTGGCCGTCGCCGTTCTTTTGGGTGCGGGTGGTGAAGTGCAGGGGCAGGTGTGTGATGACAAAGATGGGATGGTCATAGTCCGCCTCTGCCTTTTCGGCCAGGTAGGCCTCCAGGTTGTCGGCGGTCTGCTTGATCCGGGCTTCGTCCCGGTTGTAGTCCATGTAATCGTCCTCGTTGATGGCGTAGACGCTGTAAGCCTCGTCCTCATAGGGGCCGGTGACGGCCATGCCGGGAGTGCCTGCGGCGTCGTGGTTGCCCTGGACCAGTACCATGTGGTCCTCCGCCAGGTCGGGGTACAGGTCCTTCATGGTGTCATGGATGGCCTGGACGCCGGACTGGGTCTGGGAGACGTTGTTCATGGTCTCAGTAAAATTGTAGTCGCCGCCGCAGAGGAAGCCGTCCACGGTCTCATAGGGCATGACGCCCGCAATCCTCTGCACCAGGGCGATGTTATTGGTATAGCTTCCGGTATAGCGGCCGCCGTTGGAGTCCTCAAAATTCTGGAAATCAGAGCACGCAATCACCACCGCATGGGCGGGCTCCTCCGCCCCTGCGGTGGCCAGGCCGGAAAGGCTGCCCAACACCAGGGCAAGGCAGACCAGCAGGGCGAGAATTCTGTGTTTCAAAGAAAAGCCTCCCTTTTTAAGGATTCCCGCTGTGGCCGAAGCCACAGCGGGAATTTGATTGGTTGAATGCTTACTTGACCACTTCGCGGT
>DFIE01000134.1 GCA_002372735.1 Clostridiales bacterium UBA3705 | reverse complement strand
GCCAAGATCATCATGCTGCTGGACCAGGCTCTGGCCGCCGCCCCCACCGGGGACGAGCCCACTCAGCCCACCCAGCCCGAGAATCCCACCACCCCCGAGGATCCCACCCAGCCCGAGGATCCTACCAACCCCGAGAATCCCACTGCGCCGGAAGAGCCCTCTCACCCCGAGGAGCCCGAGGATCCCGACCAGCCCATCACCCCCGAGGACCCCATCGACCCCGAAAAGCCCGCCCAGAGCTTCAACGCCGAGTCTGAGGGCGTCAGCGTCAACGTAGATGCCCCCAACGGCGCCCTGCCCGCTGCCACCGATATGGTGGTCACCCGCGTCACTGATGCGGCCACGCTCAACGAGATCCAGGCCAAGGTTGACGGCAAGCTTATCGCTGCGGCGGATATCAGCTTCTCCAAGGATGATATCGAGTTAGAACCCGAGAAGGCGGTCGAGGTTCGGTTCTCTCTGGATGGTCTGGAGAATCTAAAACACCCGACGGTCGTCCACGTCCGCGATGACGGTACTGTTGAATATGTCAACTCCGAGGTCGTTTCGATCAACCGTGGCACCCAGAAGGCTGTGCGCTTCTATGCCAAGGACTTCTCTGTCTACGCGCTGGAGGACGAGAATCCTCCTGCTCTGTTGACGGTCAACTTCTACGAAGCAGACGGAACCACCCTGATTAACGTGCAGGCAATCCGGATGGATCAGCTGCAGAGATACATCGACGAAAATAAGCCCTTCGTCTATGACCCCGGTGTCCCTGATCTTACCGCGACCCAGAGCTTCGAGGGCTGGGCGGATAAGTCCGACTATTCCGAAGAAGATCATGGTTACAGTGTAAATGAGATCAACGATTATATCAAGAACACTTATACCGTCACCTCTGAGGCCGCGACGCTCAACTACTATGCCAAGGTTTACGAGGTCCGTTACGTGATCTACCACGACCAGGCTGGTGCCGTGCTGAAGACCCAGTCTTATCACGTTGCCGGCACGGAAGGCGCCACCACCGACGTAACCGTCAGCATGGCCTACGTGGGATTCAAGGGCGAACAGAACTTCGCCGGCTGGATTCCCAGAGACAAGGTGAAGGTCGAAGGCGATTATCCTGTCTATAAAGACGGCGCTTCTGACGTAGTCTACATGAATGACAACACCTACCCCATGAGTGAGACGATTCATGTGTCCCCCTATCTGACCACCGGCAACTGGCTGATTTTCGATAACTATATTGCGCAGGATGCGGATAAGACTACAGGCTCCTATACTTCGCCTGTGTTCTATGAGCTCGGCGAAAGCACCTCCGCACCTGCTGTTCCCACGCGTACCGGCTATCGGTTCGGCGGCTGGTACAAGGAAGACGGCTTTGACAAGGATGCGGAAACCGGCGCTGTGACGAACTGGCACGCCGATGGCAAGTTTGTGTTCGACAGCCCGCTAAACCAGGATACTACGATCTATGCCAGATGGATTCCCGACACCACCGACTATCTGGTGGTCTTCATGGTGCAGAACGCCACCGATGCAAACGATACGGACGTTTCCAATAATACCTATTCTTACTACGCTGCTGTTCGCCGTGATTGGGAATGGAAGGATGGAGCGAAGAAGGACGTTGTGACAGGGGACGTTGTCTCTGCTTATACAGCAGGCGATATCAATGACGCAAGCCTTGAGACTGCCATGATCCCCGCAAACAATATGTATCCCAAGTCTGTTGCGCAGTTGGGAAAGTATTTTACCTATAGCGCCAGTAATACAGGGGTTAGTACTGTTGTCGATGGCGGTGGCACCTCTGTCCTTTACGTATATTACGATCGTAAACCGGTAACGTTCAATATTTATTATCAGCCGACCTATACTCAAGTTACTGGAACCTATAATACAACGACAGCTTATTACTACAAGGTCGGTGATTATTATTATCCGCTTTCATACGTAGCTGATGATAATGGTTATCCTCACTGGTATTATCAGGAGTACGAATGGTATTGGAATACTTCTTATAATCGGTGGTATGAATGGGGTCCGAATGATAGTTCTTTTAGAAGAATTTATACCATACCGACTTTTTATACTGTGAGTTATGCTCAAACAAAGCAGATTACAGCTTTGTATGGCCATCCTGCAGAGGCCGGAGAATGGCCGACGCTTTCTACCCAACAGACGTGGTACAATGTCAATCATTCCATGAACACGCCGTACAATCCAGATGCGTATACGGTTGATTCCTATTACATTGGCGAGGATGATTATACCCTGAACTACTATCTTGGATATGCCTACAAGTCCAATGTAGAGAAGAACGTACACTTTTATACCCAAGATCCGGAAACGGGAGATTGGGGTGTTCATTGGAATGATACTACCATTGACGACGCTTATAATTACATGTTCGGCGACAGAGTTGGGCATCGGCTGTATGGCTTGAATGTTTACCAGAACAGCATGAGCGCTTCCGAACATTTTGTTTCGAGACCTTCTAACGGTGTTGCTTATCTTAGAACAACAGCCTCTGATACACAAAACAGCCAAGGAAATACAGTTTACGGTATTCGGAACAACGATGGTTATCTGTACTATGAACTGACCCAGAATCATCTTGTTTATCGTTCCAAAACCGGCGTTGTCCGTGAAGAAACACTCCGCTATGGTCAGAGCTTGACGAGATTTGAACACGTTGACGGAGATGTGAATAAGGATCTCTATATTCCTTCTGATGGCGGCGCGGAGTACTACTTTGACGGTTGGTATGCCGACGAAGGCTATCAGACCCCGTTCGTCTTTGACGGTAAGACGATGGGGGCTTCTGACATCAATATCTACGCAAAATGGACCAAGATGCGTTTCCGTGTAGTCTGTGATCCCACCGGCGGAGAGGATATCGAGCCCTCTGCTATTACCTTCACCGGAAATCAGGCAACTACCTTCCGTGTGGATTACGGCGAGCAGGTTCAGGCAACATCTCTGAACAACGCCAAGCGCGCGGGCTACACGCTTTTGGGCTGGTATCTGGACGAGGCCGGTACCATCCCCTTCAACTTCGGCGAACCCGTTACGGACCATATCCAGAACATTGATATGGAGTATAAGGATGCCGAAGCTTCGGAGCGTCAGGGCACGGACCCCTGGAACAACAACAAGGCCTATAACGACGCCGACGGCGAGCATGACGACGTCATAGGCAAGCTGACCATCTACGCCAAGTGGCGCCAGGATCCCAACGGCGTTGTCGGCATCAACGTCAAGTATGACGCCGTGGAGGGCAGCGGTCATTTCCAGACCCCCGATCCCGTTACCGGCGACACCATCATCCATGATGACAACGAGATCTACACCGACCGCGCCCAGGCCTATTCTCAGCCCGCCTCCACGCCCGATGACGACGATACCTATCAGTTCCTGTACTGGGAGATCCTGGATAAGGACGGCAATCCCACCGGCCGCAAGGCTTACCCCGGCCAGACCTGGGAGGTTCTGCTGAGTGATGCCAAGGAAGAAGATCTTACTGAGAGCGGAACGGGAAGCGGCTCCGTTCCCACGAGAGGCAAAACCAGAGCAAAAGAAACCGTCACAGTATATTCTCCGGTCAATTCCATTGAAACAGGTGTGGATTACCTCATTGGCTATAAAAATGGCAATGATGTGTATTTGCTGATGAACTGGAATACCAATTTGGCTACTCCTGCGTCTCATATTTCCGGAACGGATTATTATTCCTTTGGTATTAAGGCTATTTTGGATGAGAATGGCAACGTGACTGGAATTGACACTTCGAGCTTCCCTAATTCCATTATGGGTCATGTTATCTGGTCATTCGAAAATGGCGCTAGCGGATATTACAAGATCAAGAGTGATACGGAAGGCGCTGACAACACGATTTATTATCTGAGAACTTATAACAATAGTACAAACTATAATGATCTGTATGCGGGGTCAGCAGCTACTTATTTCCATGAATATTGGCAGCTTGTACAAAATGGAAATAGTTATAATTTGAGGCTTGGTAATGGTCAGAATTCCAGCAATAGTCGCTATAGATATATTACATTTATTCCGACATTCAGTGAATATACGAATTTGTTCTATGCTCCCACAACTGCTACAACTTATTCAAATATTCAACTGTATAAAGCAACTCAAATTGAGGTTGGCCCCACCGAGTATCCTGTGACCTTCAACTGGAAGGACGAGAACGGCAACGATCAGACGCAGACCATCAACGTCGAAGAGTTTACGGCGGCTACTGCCCCGGAGATTCCCTACCAGATCAACGACAACGGCGTGCAGAAGATCTTCAGCCAGTGGGATAACGACTACAGCTACATCGAGGGCGAGACGGTTGTGAACGCCGTCTACGTGGAGCTCAGCTCTCTGAAGTACACCGTCACCTTCCGCTACAGAAGCGGCGAGGATGGGGAGACCTGGCTGACTACTGTTGTTGAGAACGTCTCCCACGGGTCCTCCGCCGAAGCCCTTGCGCCGCAGGTTCCTGACGTTTCCCAGTATGGCTATAACTTCGCCGGTTGGGACAAGAACCTGGATAACATCACCAGCAACCTGACCGTCAACGCCTCTTACTCACAGCGGCCCACTAAGAAGTACACCGTCACCCTCCGTGCGGTTTACGGCCTGTCCTCCAAGGAAGCCAAGACCCATATCTATTGGTACGCCAACAACGGTACCGAGGAGCATAACGGCGCCGGCGCCAGAATGGAAAACACCGGCATTGACATCAATGAGGGCGTCGTAATTCCGAAGCCTCAGAATTTCGTGACTCAAACTGAAAATGGTCTTACCTATGTTGGTCACAAGTTCCTGGGGTGGGCTAGAATTGACAACAACACCGGCACAGAAGAGAAGACCCATCCTGAGCTGAATTCTGTGAATGATTGCTGGCTGATCTGGCATCCGGACACCGAGACCTACACGGTCAACAAAACCAAGGATACCGAATTCACCGGTAGTGCGGACACCGCTGTTGCCAAGGTGGCAGCTGATGAAATGCGTCCCTACCACGATATGTATGCGGTTTGGGAGTCCCACGTTTTCTACGTCTATCACTCTTCCAACGGTGTGCTCCAGGCCTTTGATTTGCCCACCAGCACCGAGGCCTCCGGCTCTATGATCGGCTCCTTCGATATCACGAAGCTGGTTTCCGAGGGCTATCTCTATGGCGGCTACTACAAGAACTATGGCGGCGTGAATGGGGAAGAAGTGCAGAAGCTTACAAAGTCTGTCGGAACCTCCGGATGGACCGCTGGCACCATGATTTCTCCTAACTGGACGGAATTGGCTGAGATGAATACTTCCGATATCGCGTCGGTTGGCTTCCAGCCTTATGATGGCTCCAGTTTAACCAACGGCACAAAGAGATTCTGGACCAAGGCTGACGCCTACAACGCAGATGACGGTAAGCGCCCCGAGGGCTACACTGCTGCCGACGTCAACGGCGAGACCATGAAGCCCAAGGCCGATACCATCTACTACCTGAAGGAAGTCCCCGACACCTATCTGCATTCCAAGTACGCTTTTGTCTACACTGTAGAAAAAGTGACCGATCCGAATCCGCAGCCTGGTACTGACCAAGTTGTCAAACTGGATCAGTTCTACTATTTAACTGCTGTGGATGATGCCTGTTATAAGACGGTTGGCTTCCGCACCGGTGAAAGCTACACCGCAGCGGAGGCAGTGACTTCCTGGTCCAGCAACGCGAGCCTAACCCCGAAGTTCACAATTATCCAAAAAGCATGTGAACCGTTGGGGATTCCTGAAAGATCTGAATCCATTACGCCTGCTTCCTTTACTGGTATTTCCCGTGGTTACCTTGGCGTAGTGCGGGATGACGGGGTGGTAGCGAATAGCGGCAATCTGACGATGCTGCCCTCATGGCAGACCCTCGATGGTGTCGTAGTCGGCAACTCTCCTCTGGATCTGACTATCACTTCAAATGACGTCACTTCCAAGAATTCCACTATCCCTAAAACCGAGGCAGACAACAAGATTTATGTCGATTGTGGCGCTGTTTCCTGGTGGCTGAGTGATAACGCCTTAGTCAAAATTGAGTCCTACGGAAAAGAAGAAAAAGATAAGGTATTTGAAACTGTTACTAGAATCGAGGGTACAAATTATTTCTGCTTCGATAAACGCGATGGTCAGACAGGCTTCAGAGTATTCAGATATGACAGTACCGGTAACTCATTCTGGAATAAGAGCGTTTATATTGCGTTTGTTGACAGTAAAAACTTTGTATCTACTTTCGGCGTGGCACCGGATAATAGTGATGGTACAGATAATAATAACGTAACCTGGAAGAATTACATTCCGTAACATAACTAAACATGACCGGCGGGGAGGCAGCCCCTCCTCGCCGGCAGGAAACCCGCCATAGGAGCATTGAAAATTGAGAAAAACGATTATATTTTGTTTACTAATCACGCTGGCCTGCTTCCTGCTATGTAGCTGTACTCCACCGAAGTCTGAAACCAATCAGACTACCATCCCGACCCTCTATAGCGAACAAGATGAGAGCGGCAAGACCCCTGCGGCATCCGAACAAGTCACTCTGCCGGGGGTGTCTGACGTGGTAACAACCGAAGCCGGAAGCCATGGCGAGATTAGTGATCCACAAGAAACAATTGTTTCTGAAAGTGATTCAGTTGATGCAACAAGTAATCCTCAAATCGGGCTGGAAGACGATCCGGAGCTGGAAGTGGAATCGGAATACATTGTCGACGGCGGGAACGGCTTCGGCATCGGCGGGAATTAAAGGAGGGAGCTGAAAACATGGATTATGGAACAAGTTATTACTATTTGAGTAATAGTGACTACACTGAGATGCTAAATAAGCTTGCAGATTTTGGCTTCGATCTGGACTCCGATTTTGTTCAGGTGACCAGTGGTCCATATGCAGGCTGGTACGCATCGCCGGACGCAATTGATGTAGATGAGATGGAATGGCTAACCCGTTATTTTACAAGTTTTGACTTGAGAACGGTTAATCTCTCTACGCAAGCCGCAATTATTCGCGGGAATTGATCAATCTATTATGCCGGAAGACGCATCGTTCAACCGTTGCGCCTTCCGGCTATGTATATTCGGGAGAAATGCCATTTACTGAAGGAAATATCGTATCCGCGCAGAATTGCCCTCCGGCCAATGATTTAGCGTGCAGACCCGTATGAGCATGGCTCTTCCTCTGTAAGGATCGATCATGCCGGAACAGCCGGACGATCGATCCGATCCGTCGTTAGGCGGATCACCCCTGCGCAGGGCTTATATTCCACTACACAAAACCAGTTGGCCTAAGGCAAGTGCAGACTGCAAAAGAGCGCGCTGATTCGGCGCGCTCTTTTGCGTGCCGGGTAAAAATCTCTCCACCTTTCAATTGACATCCCCCGTCCTGTGAATTATACTATACCTGCTATGAAACAACTGATTCACGTCTCCCTGGCGGGGCTGACCTTTCCCTGCGCCATCCGCTATGCGGACACGGCGCGGTACTTTGCCCCTGCGGACCCCGCGGCGCCCGTGGTTCCGTGCCCGCCTGTGGAGATCACCGAGGAAGACTGGCGCTACTATCTCAATATGGACATGGCGGACTGCGCCCACACCGAGTTCAGCATGCTCACCCCCCACTTCTCCGACGCTTTGATGGACCACAACCGGATCATCCTCCACGCGGTGGCCGTGGGCTTCCGGGGCAAGGCCTATTTGATCTCCGCCCAGAGCGGCGTGGGGAAATCCACCCAGGCAAGCTGGCTGCAGACCCTTCGGCCCGGGGAGTTCTCCGTCATCTGCGGCGACCGCCCGGTGCTGGAGTTCACCGGTCTGCGCCCTGCGGACCAATGCCCCCCGGCGGAGACCCGCCGCGTCACTACTCCCGACGGCCGCACCCTGGAGCTCCCGGGGCCCCCTGCGCCCCCGCAGTGGGACGTCACCGTCCACCCCTCCGCCTGGAACGGCAAGGAGAACTGGCACGGCGGGGCGGCTGCCCCTCTGGCCGGGGTGATTTTGCTGCGCAGGGGAGAGGAGAACTGCATTCAGCCCCTGCGTCCCCGGGACGGGGCCATCCGGGTCTACTCCCAGCTGATCCAGACCTGTAAGGACGCCGCCCGCATCCGCACCGCCGCCGACATGACCACCCGTCTGCTGAACTCCGTGCCCCTCTGGGAGCTCACCACCCACCAGGTGCCTGACTCCACCCGCCTGTTACTGGAAACCGTTATGGAGGGCTCCGTATGAACTATGTACCCGCCCCCGGCATTGTCCGGACCACCCTGTGCGGGATGAATGTGCTCATCCCCACCCGGCAGGCCTTTGAATCCTGCCACACCATCTTCCGCCTGACCCTGATCGGCGCCATCATCTGGACCGGGATCGAGAAAAACTATCCCATGGAAAAGGTCCTGGAGGCCTACCGGATCTTCTCCAAAAAGTCCGACGAGGAGCTCACCGCCAAGGTGGAGGAGTTCTGCCAGGCCCTGTGCCGGCGAGGCTTTGCCCTGCCGGCGCAGCCCGCCCCGGAGGCCGAGCAATGACCGCCGTAGAGCAGGCCCTGCTGGACCTGGTCCGGGCCGCCCTGACCGAAGCCACCGCCCAAGACCCGGCGCTCTCCGGCCCGGAGTGGACCCAGCTGCTCCGCCTGGCTGAGACCCAAAAGCTGATGCCCCTGGTGCTGGACGCGGCATGCAGCCTGCCCTCCTACCGGAGCGCGGCCCATCCCATGCCGGCGCCCGGCCGCCCGCCGACAGAGGCGCCCCCTTCGCCCCCCACCCTGGAGGACAAGCCCTGGAAGCAGATGGTCCTGGAGCAGGTCAACGCCCAGGTCTACCAGGAAAACGACCTGTTAAACCTGCTGCTGGCCCTCCGCCGCCGGGGACTGGAGCCCATGGTGGTCAAGGGGGCCGTGTGCCGCAATCTCTACCCTAAGCCTCTGCTGCGCCCCTCTGTGGACGAGGATCTCTACTACCCCGGGGATCTCACTGCCCTGCACCAGGCCCTGCTGGACCTGGGCCTGACCCCTGACAACCCGGACCTGGACCCCGCCGCCGCGCCGGAGCTGTCCTACCACCGGCTGGGGTCGCCCACTTATCTTGAGGTCCACCGCGCCCTTTTGCCCCCGGATTCCCCGGTGTTCAACCCCTGCAACCGGTTCTTTGAGGGGGTCTCGGCCGCCGCCGTCCCCATCCAGGACGTGGAGGTGCCCACCCTGCCGCCCACGGAGCACCTGCTGTTTTTGGTGCTTCACGCCTACAAGCACTTTCTCCACAGCGGCTTCGGCCTGCGGCTGATTTCCGACCTGGCCCTGTTCAGCCGGGCCTATGGGGAGCAAATCGACTATCCCCGGGTGCTGGAGGCCTGCCGCGCCCTGCGCTGTGACTGCTTTGCCGCCGCCATGTACCGCATTGCAGACCGGCACCTGGGCCTGCCTGTGCCGGAGGCCTTTGCAGAGCTTGAGACCGACGAGCTGCCCATGCTGGAGGACATCCTCTCCGCGGGCATCCACGGCAACGTGGATCTCAACCGCCTGCACAGCAGCTCCATCACCCTGCGCACCGTGGAGGCCGGCAGTACCGGCGGCAGCGGCACAGGCCTGCGCAAGGCGCTGTTTCCCAGCGCAAGGGCCATCCGGCACCGCTATCCCTACCTGGAAAAGCGGCCCTGGCTGCTCCCGGTGGCCTGGGTACAGCGGTTTTGGCGCTACGGCAGGGGAGTGGCGGGCCGGGAGAGCGCCGAGCTCAACCCCACTGCCTCGGTCCGCCTGGGCCAGGCCCGGGTAGAGCTGCTGCGAAAATACGGGATCATTGATTGATCCACCTGATTTTTCCCCTGCCTTATGGTGAAGTATATGCGCACCTGCGCATATTTATCAGCAAAATAACGAATAGGAGACGAACCGCATGAACCACAGATCCCTTTTCCGCGGGGCCCTTTCATTGCTTCTGGTCCTCGCAATGCTCCTGTCCTTCGCTGTGGGCACGGCCAGCGCCGCGCCTGCAGAGGAGAGCGCCGGGGCGCCCGCCGCGGCTGCGGCCAAGGCGGACAAGCATCCCCTGCAAACCGAAGAGGCCGAACAAGCCCCCTATGCCGCCACGGACGTTGTCCGCGCCTCCATCCTGCTGGAGGAGCCCGCCACCCTGGACGCGGGCTATTCCATGGACGGCATTGCGCAGAACACTGCCGCCAAGGCCTACCGCGAGAGCCTGAAGCAGAACCAGGCCGAGGTGCAAAAGCGCATTGAGGCCGCCACCGGCACCCCGCTGGAGGTCAAGTGGAACCTGACCCTGGCGGCCAACATCATCTCCGCCAACGTCCGGTACGGCGACCTTGATACCATCCGCCGGGTGAGCGGCGTGCAGGATGTCTTTTTGGAAAACCGCTATGAGCCCCAGACTGACGAGACCGGCGACGCTGCCGCGCCCATGACGGCCAACACCTCCGTCCATATGGTGGGGGCGGTACAGGCCTGGGCCGACGGCTACACCGGCGCAGGCAGCCGGGTTGCCATCATTGACACCGGCCTGGACACCAGCCACCAGTCTGTGAACGCCGACGCCTTCAACTATGCCATCACCCAGACGGGCAAGAGCGTGTCTCTGTTCACCAGCTCCAATCTCTCCAGTGTGAAGAGCCAGCTCAACGGCAGCGGCGCCACGTATCTGAGCGCGAAGATTCCCTTTGCCTACAACTACGTGGACGAGAACACCACCGTCACCCATCTGAACGACACCCAGGGCGAGCACGGCTCCCATGTGGCGGGCATTGCCGCGGCCAACCGTTTTATCAAGCAGGGCAGCACCTATGTGGACGCCGCCTCTGCGGTCCATGCCGTGGGCATGGCCCCCGACGCCCAGCTGTTTGTGATGAAGGTCTTCGGTGCCGCCGGCGGCGCCTACGACTCTGACTACATGGTAGCCATTGAGGACGCCATTGTCCTGGGCTGCGACGTGGTGAACCTGTCCCTGGGCTCCGGCAACCCCGGCTTCACCTATTCCACCAGCTACCAGACCATTCTGAACAAGCTGGCCAACACCGGCTCCAACACCAAGCTGGTGGTCTCCATCTCCGCGGGCAACGCCGGTCCGCTGACCGAGAACCTGACCACCGACCTGTACATTGACGACGTCAGCATGCACACCGGCGGCAACCCGGGCACTTACACCAACAGCCTCTGCGTGGCCGCTGCCGAGAACACCGGCGTCACCGGCACCCCGCTGACCTTCACCGGCAGCCAGCAGGTGTTCTACAACGAGACCAGCTCCTCCGGCGCCGCCATGGCCAGCATTGCGGGCAGCTACAGCTACGTCTACATTGACGCCGTGGGCAACGCCGCCGATTACTCCGCCATCAACTCCGCGGCCTCTCTCAGCGGCAAGATTGTCATTGTCAACCGCGGCGAGATCAGCTTTGTGGACAAGGGCAACAACCTGAAGTCCTACAGCCCCAAGGCGCTGATCGTGGCCAACAACACCGACGGCAGCATCAACATGGCCCTGGATGACTACACCGGCACCTTCCCCATGGTCTCCATCACCCTGGCGGATGCCAACGCCATCAAGGCGGCCTCCACCCGACACACCACCGGCTCCTACACCTACTACACCGGCACGGTGTCCGTGTCCGATACAATCATCTCTGAGGTGCGCACCGACAACCCCGAGATGTGCGACTTCTCCTCCTGGGGCGTGCCCGGCTCGCTGCTCATGAAGCCGGAGATCACTGCCCCCGGCGGTGATATCTATTCCATCTTCGGCACCAACAAGACCAGCTCCGGCACTGCCGGCGGCTCTGACAAGTACGAGCTGATGTCCGGCACCTCTATGGCCGCGCCGCACATTGCCGGCCTGACCGGCGTGCTGGCCCAGTACATGCGGGAGCAGAACGTGACCCTCACCGGCCGCACCACCCGGCAGATCGCCCAGAGCCTGCTTATGTCCACCGCTGTGCCCATGCACATCGGCCAGAAGGAGGGACCCTACTATCCCATCCTCCAGCAGGGCGCCGGCCTGGTGAACGTGTACAACGCCATCCACGCCTCCACCCTGGTGTTTATGGAGTCCGACGCCACTGCCTCCTATGCCGACGGCAAGGTCAAGGCGGAGCTGGGCGACAAGCCCTCCCGCAGCGGCAGCTATACCTACTCCTTCACCCTGTACAACCGGGCAAGCGCTGCCCAGACCTACAGCCTCTCCACCGACCTGTTCACCCAGGACCGGTATGAGGACGGCGGCTATGCCTTTATGTCCCAGTCCACCACGGCCCTGGATTGGCCCGTGACCTACACCGTGGACGGCAGCCAGGCTACCGCTGTGACCGTCCCTGCCGGCGGCAGCAAAAAGGTCACTGTGACCATCTCCATCCCCGCCCAGATGACGGACTTTGACGCCCTGTATCCCTCCGGCGCCTATGTGGAAGGCTACACCTTTATCCGCAGCCAGACCACCAGCAGCGACGGCGCAGAGCTGGACGTGACCCACTCCATCCCCATCCTGGGCTTCTACGGCTCCTGGACCGACCCCTCCATGTTTGACAATATGTCCTATGTGGACAAGAATCTCTACGGCCAGACCCGCACCGCCTACACCGGCGTCACGGATACCAACTACATGACCTATACCCGCGTCGGCACCACCAAGTACGTCACCGGCAACCCCTATTTTGCTGAGCAGCCCTTCCCCGCGGACCGGCTGGCCCTGCGCTCCACCGACACCATCAGCTCCATCAAGTACAGCCTGGTGCGCTCGGCAGGCACCACCGCCCTGGCCGCCTCCAAGATCAACGACGAGGGCAAGGTAGTCAGCGTGCTGAACGTGACCAATCTGAGCACAAACGTCATCGGCCTGTGGTACTCCGCCTCCGCCGCCGCCTGGCAGAACACCGCCGCCAAAACGGTGTCGGTGGGCAAGACGCCCACTGCCTATGGCGCTGCCGCAGGCGACCGCATCCGTGTGGGCTTCTACGCGGTGCCGGAGTACAACGCCATGCAGGTCAACAGCGACGTCACCTCCTACTCCGCCGGCTATCTCACCACCAACACCTTCCAGACCGTGCTGAAGAACAACGTGCTGGGCAAGGGCGCCATGGTGGGCTACGACTTCTACGTGGACGACACCGCGCCCACCTTCCTGTCCGCCGTGCGCAGCAGCAATGCCGTAAGCGTCACGGTGCAGGACGACAACTGGATCGCCAAGCTGGCGCTGATGAACGGCAGCACCGCCGTGGAGCAGCTGATTCCCGTGCAGACTGCAAAGAACGAGGCGGTCACCTACACCTTTGACATCAGCGGCATCTCCAACCCCGAAAATCTGAAGGTCCTGGCCGGCGACTATGCCGCAAACGAGACCACCGTCACCCCCGAGGAGCTGCTTTACAACATCACTGCCAGCTCCAACAACGAGGCCTGGGGCACTGTGACTGTCACCGGCAACAGCATCCTGGCCGCCCCCGCCGAGGGCTACTATGTAGAGAGCATCCAGGTCACCTCCGGCAGCGCCTCCCCGGTGCTGAACGGCAACACCATCACTGTGAATCCTGCCTCTGACTGTGCCATTCTTGTGATCTTTGCCCCCAAGCCGGAATACACCGTGACCTATCTGGTCAACGGCGAGACGGAGGGCGCTGTGACCAAGTTTGTGGGCGATGTGATCCAGCTGCCCGAGACCATCTCCGGCGCCAACATCTCCGAGGGCTACACCTTCATCGGCTGGTACGGGGCCAATCTCCCCGAGACCACCGACAAGCCCGGCTTCTATGCCCCCGGCGCCGACTACACCGTCACCGCGGACGTCACCCTGTATGCCCTGTTCAAGCGGGTGGAGGGCAATGACGGGGATGTCTACCGCCTGCTCACCGCCCTGCCCGAGGATCTGTCCGGCAACTATGTGATCTCCTCCGGCACCACCGGCAGCGACTATCTCATGATTGCCACCACCGGCAACTACTACCGCAACAGCGCCGCCTGCACCACCTTTGCCAACGCGGGCATCACCATGACAGACGATCTGCTGCAGGACGTCCAGCCCTCCCAGGTCTTTGTGGTGGCCCCCAGCACCTCCACCGCAGGCTATTACACCATTATGATGCTGTCCATTGACGGCCGCCTTGTGGTGGACGGCAGCTCCGGCCTGACCAGCAACACCACCGAAAACGACTTTGGCCGCTGGACCATCGCCGCCGGCACCAACGGCAGATTCCTGATTGCCTCCAAGCAGTACAGCAACTACCAGATCGGCCTGAATACCTCCTACAACGCCTTTGACACCATCCGCAACAGCACCGGCGTCTATCTCTGGAAGGCTGAGCCCGCCGGCACTGCCTATTACACCACCAACCCCCTGTCTGACGATCACGACCATGTGATGGAGCACATCCCGGCCCAGGCGCCCACCTGCGGCGCAGAGGGCAACACGGAGTACTGGCGCTGCACCCTGTGCGGCAAGTACTATGCCGATGAGGCCGGCCAGACCGAGATCGACCTGGCGGATACCGTGGTGCCTGCCACCGGCGCCCATACCTTCGGCGCCTGCGTGTCCAACAACGACGGCACTCACAGCCACACCTGCCAGGTCTGCGGCGCGGTGGAAACCGAGGACTGCACCTACACCGATACCGTGGTGGAGCCCACCGAGACCGCCCAGGGCTATACGCTCCACACCTGCACCGTCTGCGGCTACCAGTTTACAGACAGCTACACCAGCCCCCTGGGCAGCGACTATCCCGTGCACTTCACTGTGCCCGCCGGCATGGAGAAGCCCGAGGACATGCTCTCCAACACCAACACCGGCATCACCCTGCCTGTGCTCACCGTGCCCGAGGGCTACAAGTTCCTGGGCTGGGTGCTGGAGGACTATGACAACGTCACCGACAAGCCTGCCCAAATTTTCAACGGCACCTATATCGCCCCCCAGGAGATTACGCTGAAGGCGCTGCTGTCCTATGTGGAGGGCGGCTCCGGCGAGATGAAGTATGAGCGCCTCACCGCCGCACCCGAATCCTGGGAGGGTCGCTACGTCATCACCTACGGCAAGGAGGATACCCTCTATGCCATGACCGGCGTGGCAGCCGGCACCATGGAGAGCCCGGACGTGGGCAGCGCCACGGCCTATGCAAACAGCGGCATGCGTCTGGAGGACAACGTCCTGTCCAACGTGGCCGAGAGCTACGTCTTCCGTCTGGATCCCCAGGGCGCCAATTACTCCATCTGTAGCGCAGCTACCGGCACCT
The DNA here is from genome assembly GCA_002372735.1 of Clostridiales bacterium UBA3705. Next base: position 582 of record DFIE01000134.1, on the reverse strand, counting down.
ATGTGCAAAACAGCGGCGGCACCCTGAAGGCCACCGACACCTATGACACCGCCACCTGCGACTGGACCCCGTCCATTGACCAGTACGGCAACGTCACCATCAAAAACGCCAAGGTGACCAGCTATCCCAACATCGGGTTCTCCACCTCCTTCAAGTACTTCTGGGCCATCGGCTCCACCGGCGCAACCCTGTATATGTGGCGTGAAACCGTCGCCGGTACCGTTTATTACACCACCATCCTGGGCGCGCCTGCCCACGTCCATGACGTGCAGTACTCCGCCGGCCGGCCTGCCACCTGCACCGAGGATGGCGAAAAGCCCTACTACTACTGCGCCGACACCGCCTGCGAGCTCTACGGCAAGAAGTTTGAGGACGAGGAGCTGACCGTGGAGCTGACGGACATTGTGCTGCCCGCCACCGGCCACGCCTGGGGCACTCCCACCTACACCTGGAGCGAGGACAACGCCACCGTCACCGCCAAGGTGATCTGCGCCAACGACGAGACCCACGTTGTCGAAGAGACCGTTCAGACCACCTACGCCGTCACCGTCGAGCCCGATGTGGGCACCCCCGGCGTGGGCA
>DFIE01000108.1 GCA_002372735.1 Clostridiales bacterium UBA3705 | reverse complement strand
AGGGCATCGGCGCGGGCTTTGTGCCACAGGTGCTGAACACCGCCGTGTATGACGAGATCCTCCCCGTGACAAACGAGGACGCCTTTGCCACAGGCAAGCGCATCGGCAAGGCCGAGGGCGTGCTGGTGGGCATCTCCTCCGGCGCGGCGGCCTGGGCGGCCATTGAGCTGGCCAAGCGGCCGGAGAATGCGGGCAAGACCATTGTGGTTCTGCTGCCCGATACCGGCGACCGGTACCTGTCCACGCCCCTGTTCGCCGATTGACAGAACGGGCGAACCATGATATAATACAGGCTGCGGCTGACGCAGCCTGTATTGTTTTGCAAAGGAGGGAGCCTGATGCGCAGAGTCTGGAATGCCCTGTCGGAGTTTTTCCGCCGGGGAGATCTGCTGCTGCTGTTTCTGTGCGTGATTACCACAGTGTTCGGTATGGTGGTCATTGCCAGCGCTACCCACTACTCCGGCTCCCACCGGTATCTCATTGTCCAGGGTGCGGCCCTGGTGCTGGGCATTTTGCTGTACATTGGGGTGTCCCTGCTGGATGTGGAGGTGCTGGCCGAATACCGCCAGCTGCTCATGGTATTCAATGTCCTGTTCATGTCTATGCTGCTGATCTGGGGCGTGGAGGGCAACACCGGCAACCGGGCCTGGCTGAAGCTGCCCCTGATGCCGGTCAACATCCAGCCCGCGGAGATCTGTAAGATCACCTTTGTGCTCATTGTGGCCAAAACTTTGAGCATTCACCGCTCCAAGCTGTCGTCTGTAAAGTCTGTGGCCACGGTCACGGCCCAGACCCTGTTTATGATGGGCATCATTGTGGTGCTCTCCAAGGACGCCGGCTCGGCCATTGTGTTCTTCTTCATCTTCCTGGTGATGATCTATGTGGCGGGGGTCCGGGGCTGGTGGTTCCTGGCGGGCTTTGCGGGGATTGCCGCGGTGTTCCCTGTGTTCTGGAATCACCTGGTCCGTGACGACCAGAAGAACCGAATCCTGATGTTCTTTGACCCCACCATTGATCCCACCGGTGAGGGCATCCGCTGGGATACCAACCGCAGCGTGGCCATGCTCTCCGGCGGCGGGGTGTCCGGCCAGGGGCTGTTCAAGGGCGCCATGACCCAGTCCCACTCCATTGCCGCCCAGCACACCGACTTCATCTTTTCCGCCATCGGGGAGGAGCTGGGCATTCTGGGCTGCCTGTTCACCCTGCTGCTGCTTACGGCCATCATTGCCCGGTGCGTCTACGTGGGGCTAAAGACCCCCAACTTTATGAACCGGCTGATCTGCATCGGCCTGTCCTCCATGCTGATTTTCCAGGTGCTGATCAACGTGGGCATGTGCATCGGCGTCTTCCCGGTGATCGGTCTGACCCTGCCCTTTGTCAGCTACGGCGGCTCTTCCATCATCACCATGTTTTTGGCCATGGGTCTGGTCTCCTCCATCCATATGCGGCCGGACCCGGATTCCAACTCCCCCTATATCCAACCCAGATATTAAGCTCCTTTCCCGGACGCGCTGCCCTTGCAGCGGCGCCAAGGACGCAGGCCGCGAATTTGCTTCGCGGCCTGCATATTTTTACAGTTCTTGCAGATACTACCGGGCGTAAGGAGGTAGTGTCTATGAAACGAACGTTGATTGCCCTGGCCCTGGCGGCCCTGGGCCTTGGCCTGCTGCCCGTGTCCGTCCAAGCCCAGACCGAGATCCTGCCGGGGCAGAGCGTCGCCCTGCCCGTGGCGGAGCTGCTGCCGGAGGGGGAGGCCCAGGGGGTGTTTTTGTGCAGCGTCCCCCAGGAGGACCTGTGCCAGCTGCGGCTGGAGGGCCGGGTGCTCCGCCCGGGGGACGTGCTGGCGGTGTCTGATCTGGAGCGGGTCCGGGTCTGGTCCCGGGCACAGGATGACACCCGGGTGACCGTGGCCCTGCGGCCCATTCAGGACGGGCACCTGCTGCAGACCGCCCAGTGCGACCTGCAGCTGCGCTCCGGCCGGGACGAGGCCCCTGTGGCCCTGGACGGCAGCCTGGAAACCTATCGCAACATCCCCAACCGGGGCAGCCTGCAGGCCACCGACGACTCTGACGGCGCGCTGGTCTACCGGCTGGAGAACAAGCCCCGCCTGGGCACAGTGGAGCTGGAGGAGGACGGCGGCTTTGTCTACACGCCCAGGAAGAACAAGGCCGGGGAGGACAGCTTCACCTTTACCGTCACCGACGAGTCCGGCAACGTCTCCCAGCCTGCCACAGTGCGGGTCACCATCCTGCAGCCCACCGACGCGGAGACCTTTGCCGACCTGGATCCCACCGGCCAGTTTGAGGCCCTGTGGCTGCGGCAGACCGGCCTCTTCGGTGGGGAGGAGGTCTCCGGCCGGCTGTGCTTCGGCCCGGAAAAGACCGTCACCCGGGGAGAGTTTTTGTGCATGGCCATGGACCTGGCGGGCATTCAGCCCCAAATCGGCCTGCTGGACTCCGGCTTTGCAGATCAGCAGTCCGCGGCGGTCTGGATGCAGCCCTATCTGGTCAGCGCCATGCGCCGGGGCATTGTAAGGGGTGTGTCCTGCCCGGATGGGCAGCGGTTTTACCCCAACCGGCCGGTGACCGGGGCGGAGGCCGCGGTGATGCTCACCGGCGCTCTGCGGCTAGAGGGCAGCCGGAGCGTCAGCGCCACAGACCCAGCGGTGCCTGTCTGGGCCAGGGGCGCGCTGTCGGCCCTGGGATCTCTGGGGCTGTCGGTTGCCGACCCCTCTGCGCCGCTGACCCGGGCCCAGGCGGCCGCCTGGCTTCACCGGGCCGCCGGTGCCGTCCAGGCCGGGGAATGAGAGACAAAAAGGGTGCGCTGCAAACGGAGCGTTTGCAGCGCACCTGACATTTTTGCGGGGGATTGCGCGCTTTGCACGTTGCGTGGGCTCAGGACTGTTTCCCGATCCGCCGGAACAGGGGGAAGGTCAGGGGCCAGATGGCGCCTGCAAAGACCACCATGCAGCAGTAGCGCACCGCGTTCCAGCCCAGGCCGCCGCCGAACAGGGCAAACAGGGCCTTCAGCCCGGAGCGGATGCCCACAATCAGGGCCAGCCCCAGCACCACCTTGAGCACCTGGCCCCAGAAGGGGGCTTTTTCGTCAAAGTGGGTGCGGGTCTCATCTACGTAATAGCTCACCAGCAGACCTACCAGGGCCCCCAGCAGGGAGTAGCCGTTTTTCACGCCCTCGGCGTAGTTGTCGGGGTCGATGTCGTCGGGGAAGTGGAAGAGATTCACAAACAGCACATAGCCCACCGCCACCACCAGCATGGCGCCGATGACGGCGTACATGACACGGCTTTGGGTGCGGGCTTTTTCCATAATGGGGTACATCACCAGCACCAGTACCCCGGCGATGACCAGGGAGACCAGCACGTCGCTGGGGTAGTGAGCGCCCAGATACATCCGGGAAAAGGCAATCAGCCCTGCCAGCACCAGGGCGCAGATCCGCACCCAGCGCCGCCGGGTAAACCGGGCAATGCCGCCAAAGGTGCCCACTGCGTTTTGGGTGTGTCCGCTGGGGAAGCTGTAGCCTGTGGCCCCGCCCCTGGCCGATTCCACCACCGTAAAGGTGGGGTCCTTCACCCAGGGCCTGGGCACACGGAACAGCAGCTTCAGCAGCTGGTTCAGCATGGTGCCGAAAAAGCCCACTGCCAGGATGAAATAGCCCTTGTACTTGTCCACACACCAGAAAATCACCAGGGCGACGACCATAAAGACCAGTTCCTCGCCGCAGGTGGTAATGGCCTGCATGATCCAGTTCAGCGCCGGGACCCGCAGACTCTCCAACAGTTTCAAGAATGCCATAGAGTGCCTCCTTTGCTTCGATTGGACGTATTATACCACAATCCTGCGTTTTTTGGAAGCGGAAATACAAATTTACTTGTCAGTAGGGGAAATCTGTGGTAAAATGCAAAAAAGAGAACAAGCATGGAGGCGAATATTGTGTTTTTGGATCGTGAACGCTATCAATACCGCAAGCGCCAGCTGGTTGAGGTGATCTGTCAGCTCCGGTTCCCCACCATTCTGTCCATCGGGGCCCGTGAACCCGTGGACTTCCAGGAGGCCATCCGGCGGGAATTCCCCCAGTACAAGCGGCTGCAGGAGCAGCCTGCCCCCAAGGTCTCCGGCACCCCCGGCCACATGAAGGTGGAGGAGGCCCAAACCGTCATCAACTACCAGTTTCTCTCTGCCGACGGCCGGTGGAAGGTCAACCTGACCAACAGCTTCATTGCCCTGGCAACCCCGGCCTACACCCGCTGGGAGGACTTTGCCGCCAAGCTGGACATGATCCTGGCCCAGTTCATTCCCATCTATCAGCCGGCCTATTTTGAGCGGGTGGGCCTGCGGTTCATCAACGTGATTTCCCGCCGGGATCTGGGGCTGGAGGGGGTTCCCTTCCGCGAGCTGATCCAGCCGGGCTATCTGGGCCTTCTGGGCGAGGATGACGTGAACGAGCAGTCCTTTGCCCGCTCCGGCCAGGACATTGAGCTCCAGCTCTCCGGCGGCTGCCGGGTCAAGCTCCACGCCGGCCCCGGGATGCTCCAGCGGGGAAAGGTCAAGGATGACGAGGTGAAGTTCATTCTGGACAACGACGTGTTCATGCTGGGCAAGCTGCCCATGAACCAGTGCGCCCCGGCGCTGAACACCGTTCACATCCAGGCCGACCGCCTCTTTGCCGGCGCCATCACCCAGCAGCTCCACCAGGCCATGGAGCCGGAGGAGATCTGACCTGCGCATACAGCACAACCGCCCTGTCCGGGCGGTTGTGTTTTTTTTGCGCGCCGTGGCCCGGCTTTGCCGGCGCTCAGCGGCGGGATTTGCGGCTCTTGTAATCCCGGTGGATGTTGTCGCTCCAGTTTGCGGCCAGAGGGGCGCCGGAGCGGAAGCTGCAGGCGGCCTGGGCCACGGTCTCATAGAGCACCTCGGTGCCCTGGGTGTCGGCGTGGTAGTTCACTGCGTTGGTGGGCTTGATGCCGATGCGCCCGGCAGTGCCCACGGCGTCAATGTTGGCCGCCACAAAGAGGAATTCCCAGCCCTCCGCCTCCTGCTCCCGGATCAGCCGGCGGACCTGGTCGGCGGTGTACCGGCTGCTGGCGTTCTCCATGCCGTCGGTGGTGATGACAAACAGGGTCTTCTCCGGCACGTCCTCGGGCCGGGCGTATTTGTGGATGTTGCGGATGTGGCGCACCGCGTCGCCGATGGTGTCCAGCAGGGCGGTGCAGCCCCAGCACTGGTAATCCTGCCGGGTCATAGGGGCCACCTTGTCCAGGGGCAGCCGGTCGTGAATCACCTGGGCCTGGTTGCTGAACAGCACTGTGGAGACCAGGGCCTCCCCGGGGGCCTGCTTCTGCTTTTCCAGCATGGCGTTGAACCCGCCGATGGTGTCGGCCTCCAGCCCTGCCATAGACCCGCTGCGGTCGAGAATGAATACCAGCTCAGTGCAATTGTGTTTCATGATAAGTCCCTCCGTAAATAAAATGTGGTTTGTTCTCTTGACATCCACATTCTAGCACGGCGGGGCAGGGGAATGGTCGCCCGTCGGGCGACATTTCAAATAAAATACGCGGCCGAACTACCTCGGCCGCGTATTTGCTCTTGGCGTGGGTCCGCTGGTTTTCCAGCTGCATCTCCACGCCCTCCTCGGTGATCTCCAGGGTGGCCTGGTACAGTGCCTGGGCCATCTCAGCCGTGGCCCTGGCCGTAGTAGGCGTTGGGGCCGTGCTTGCGCATATAGTGCTTGTCCTGGATCCGCTGGGGCGCGGGGGCGGCGTTGGGGTTCACCTGACGGGTCAGAATGCCCATCTTGGCTACCTCCTCCAGCACCACGGCGTGGTACACCGCCTTGGCGGCGTCCTTGCCCCAGGTGAAGGGGCCGTGGCTGTGGCAAATCACCGCGGGCACCGCGTTGGGATCAATGCCCCGCTGCCGGAAGCACTCCACGATGGTGTGGCCGGTGTTGAGCTCGTAGCCGGCGTCCAGCTCCTCCTGGGTCAGGTGGCGGGCGCAGGGAATGGGGCCGTAGAAGTAGTCGGCGTGGGTGGTGCCGTAGCAGGGGATGTCCTCCCCGGCCTGGGCCCAGGCCACGGCATAGGGGCTGTGGGTGTGGACAATGCCGCCGATTTCTGGGAATGCGTTGTACAGCACCATGTGGGTCAGGGTGTCGGAGGAGGGATTGAGCCGGCCCTCCACCTTGTTGCCCTTCAGATCCATGACCACCAGGTCCTCGGGCTTCAGCACGTCATAGTCTACGCCGGAGGGCTTGATGACAAACAGGCCCGCCTCCCGGTCGATGCCGCTGACGTTGCCCCAGGTGTAGGTGACCAGGCCCCGCTGGGGCAGCTCCATATTGGCTTCGTAAACTTTCTTTTTGAGTTCTTCCAGCATTTCGGTGTTCCTCCTAAAAATAATGTGTCAGATTACTCGGTGATGGTATACATGGCCACCTCGTCGATCTCCCGGTTGGTGCCTACCAGCACGTCCTGGCCGGCCTGGTTCACAAAGTGCATCAGGTTGGCGCAGCCGGTGGCCACAGGAGGCTTAAAGAGGAAGGTGCCATCCTCGCAGCCCACCACAGCGGCGTCATAGCCGTCCACGCGGATCTGGCTGTAGCCGTGGTTGCGCAGCATATCGGTCATCACGGGCTCCAGGGTGAGGGTATGGTCGGCGTTGAATACAGACAGGTCGCCGGGCAGCACAGAGCCGTAGCAGGCGCCGGGGAAGCGCCAGTCGTTTTTATACTCATGGCCGGACTTCAGGCAGCACACCAGCAGATAGTTCACACCGTTGCGCTGCAGAATGCCGAAGCGGTGGACAAAGGGAGCCTCGCACAGGGTGCGGATGTCCCAGCCGCCCTCCTCCTTGGCGGTGACAATGACGATTTTCGCCTCTGGCGTATTTTTTCACAGTGCTCCCTCACATCGTTCATGTTCTTTTCGGCAAAGGCAAGAAACAAAACGAACTGTGTGAGCTCATTTCATTATATACGATCCCTTCCGGATTTGCAAGAGCATTCCTCTTTGCTCTGCCCTGCCTGCGCTCTTGCAGGCAATTGACAATCGGCAGCTGCCATGTTATAATTGAAACGTATTTGTGGGTAGGAGGGAATCGCCATGAGGCGAGACCGCCATACTGTTGCCATGCGCAACCTCATGGAGGTGCGGGCCGACAAGGCCTTTTTGGGCTGCACCGGCATCTCTCCCGACGGGGAGATTCTCTGCAGTATCCCGGCGGAGCTGGGCATCAATGAGGCCATGATTGCCCATGCCGACGAATACTTCATCCTGGCGGACTTCACCAAGGTAGGCAAGACCAGCGCCTACGCCAGCTTCCACCTGGAAAAGAAGGGTACCGTCATCACCGACGCCCTTGCGCCGGAGAAGGTGGTGGCCCAGCTCCGGGCCGCAGGGATGAAGGTGGTTCAGGTTCGCGCCTCTGATCTGAACCAGACCAAAAAAGTACCTGTATAACGAAAGGACACTCTGTTCCATGCGATATGACGCAATCTTCTTTGACCTGGACGGCACGGTGGTAGACTCTTTACAGGACATTGCCGATGCCGTCAACCACACCATGCGGCACTTCGGCCTGCCGGAGCACCGGGCGGAGAGCCTGCGGCCGCTGCTGGGCTGGGGCGCCGGACATCTGCTGGAAATGCTGCAGCCCCGGCCGGACCCGGCGCAGCTGCAGCAGCTGCTGGACCACTACCGTCCCTATTACGCCCGGCACACCGCGGATAAAACCCAGCCCTTCCCGGGCATTCTGCCCATGCTGGCCCGGCTGAGGGCCGACGGCCTGGTGCTGACTATCCTCTCCAACAAGCCGGACAGCGCCGTCCAGCCCCTGGCGGAAAAATACTTCAACCCCTATATGGCCCTGTGCCTGGGGGAGCGGGAGGGAGTCAGACGCAAGCCGGCGCCGGATATGGTGCTGGACTGTGCCGCCCGACTGGAGATTGCCCCGGCCCGCTGTCTCTACGTGGGGGACTCTGAGGTAGACATCCAAACCGCCCAAAACGCCGGCACAGACTGCCTGTGTGTCAGCTGGGGCTTCCGCAGCCGGGCCCAGCTGGAGGCTGCCGGCGCCCGGTGGATCGTGGATACCCCCGACGCGCTGGTGGAATTTGTTGAAAAAAGCTGAACCAATCCCCGCGGACAGCACGCCTGTCCGCGGGGATTTGATGTCTAGGCCCCCAGCAGCACCTGGTCAAAGGCAAAAAGGGCCTCGTTGATCTGGAAGATGTCGTAGTTTCCCTGCCGGATAAAGTACTCGATGATCACGTCAAAGGCACTGCTGTGGGACAGGGCGTACCCCGCCTTGGCCAGCAGCTGTCCGGTCTGGTCCAGGTCCAGCTCCAGGGCGATGGCAAAGGCCACAGCCGTGGGCTTGGAAGGCCGGTAGGCCGGGTTGCTCCGGATTTTGGAAAAGAGCTTGCGGTCCACATTGGCCTTTTTGTAGCACTCGCTGTCCTTCATACCGGCCTGGTCAATCATCCGCAGCAGGGCCTGGGAGAAGCTCTCGTCCAGCTGTCGCAGGGCCTGCTCCAGGGACGGGGGCACCGCGGCGTCGGCAGGGGCTTTCTTCCGGGGCAGAACCGGCTGCCGCCCCGCCTTGGCGGGGGCGGGCATAGAGGGCGCCGCCATGGGCGCGCCGAAGGAAGCGGACGGGGCAGGGCGGGGCTGTGCCGGCCTGCTGTGGGGCGGAGGCGCAGCGCCGGAAAGAGATGCGGTTTCCTCCCGGCTGTCCCACAGAGGCATGGGGCCCGGGGCGGCACTGTACAGGCAGGCGCTGTTTTCCCGGGCGGGGCCCAGCTCGGCGTCGGTGATCAGGCTTTGGATCTCCTCAAACCGGCCCAGGCTGAGCCGGTAGATCTCCCGGCTGTAGACCACCAGGGTGATCCGGGTCTCATGGGTCAGGGAAAAGGGCCGCAGGACGCTGTTGGCAATCTCCAGGGCCAGATCCCCTGGGAAGCCCATGCTCCCGGCCCCCAGCACAGGGATGGCCAGGTGCTCCACCCGCTTTTTCTCCGCCAGCTCCAGCGCGCTGCGGTAGCACCCTGCCAGCCGGGCCGCCTCGCCGGCGCCGCCGCCCTCCCAGCGGGGCACCGGGGTGTGGATGATCCACCGGCAGGGCAGACGGTAGCCCCGGGTCAGTACCGCCCCGCCCTCCTCACAGGGGGCCAGGGCCCTGCAGGCCCGCTCCAGCCGGGGCCCTGCGGCCTGTCGGATGGCGGCGTCGGTGCCGCCGCTGCCGCTGAGCCAGCTGTCCGTGGGACAGACAATGGCATCCGCGGGAAAGGCCGTCAGATCGGCTCGTACGATGGAAAATGGCATTCCGCATCCCCTCCTTTTTCCTTTATCCTAGCACAAAGCCGGATATTTCGCAAGAGTTTCACGGTTTTATCAAATCTTAAGGATTGATTTTCAAGGGTTTCTGTGGTATGGTATTGAGACAAAACACAAAATCTGCCGAATTTTTCAGGCAGATTGGCCCATAACTACAACTGGTGGTGATTGCTTGAAACGGAAACTGCAAATCTCCGCCGCCCTGCTGGTGGCGGCGGCTCTGCTGCTGTCGCTGGTCGGCTGCAGCCGCAGCCAGACCCCCGACGCGGACGCCGACGCCCTGCAGGCGGGGCTGGAATTCCTGGCCGCCCAGGAGACCAAGGACCCCGGCACCGTGGACGCCGTGCTCAAGGCCCGGCGGGAGGAGGCCCTGGCCAAGGAGCGGGAGGAGACCCTGCAAAAGCTCTACAGCGGCGAAATTGACGTCTGGTCCCTGTTTGAGGACTATGTGGTCCTGGGCGATTCCCGTGCGGTGGGCTTTTACTATTACGACTATCTGGAAGAGAGCCGCACCCTGGCCGACGGCGGCGAGACCATCCGCAACGTGGCGCTGCGGATGGATTCCATCAAGGCCCTGAATCCCTCCTACATTTTCCTGTGCTTTGGGCTCAACGACGTGAGCATCGGCTATTGGGACACCCCGGCGGAATACGCCGCGGAGTTTTTAGAGGTGGTACAGGATCTGAACACCCAGCTGCCGGAGGCCACTGTGGTGGTGTCCTCCATCCTCCCGGCTAAGGACCCGGCCTTTGAGCGGTCCTCCAAGTGGCGGGAGATCCCGGAGTACAGCGCCGCAGTGGAGCAGATGTGCCAGGAAAACGGAATTATTTTTGTAAACAATGACCAAACTGCCGCGGAGCATATGGATCTCTGGGACTCCGACGGCATCCATCTGGGCAAGACCTTCTACCCCTATTGGGGGGCCAACCTGATTGCCGCCGTGCTGGAGCACGCCGGCCCGGAGGAGGGGGTCACATTGCCCGAACAGGAGGAAACCGATGAAGACGCTGACACTTGAGCTTCTGCGCTGGCTGGCTGTGGCCGGGGCCCTGGTGCTGCTGCTGGTGCTGGGGGGCAGAGATAAGATCTCCCAGGCCGAGCCCCAGGCAGTGGAGCAGGCAGTGGTCCAGTGCCTGGACATGGACCAGATGCAGCAGGCGGACAACCAGATGATCAAGCGGCTCTATGGCCTGGCCCCCGGGGACTTTGAGGGCTGCGTGCTCTACTATCCCACCACCAACATGGGGGCGGAGGAGCTGCTCATTGTGAAGCTGGCGGATGTGAGCCAGCAGCAGGCGGTGGCCCAGGCCATAGAGCGCCGGCTGGAAACCCAAAAGGCCAGCTTTGACGGCTACGGCATTGCCCAGTACGACCTGCTCACCAACCACGCGGTGACCGAGCTGCGGGGCAACTATGTGCTCTTTGTGGTCAGCGCCCGGGCAGAGGAAGCCCGGGCCGCCTTCCTGGCGGCGCTGTAGAGGAGGGCAGGGATATGGCATTCAGTACGCTGTTCTTCCCCTTTGTCTTTCTGCCCATCGCCCTGGGCCTGTATGCGATCACGCCCCGCCGGCTCAAGAATCTGGTCCTGGTGCTGGAGAGCCTGGTGTTCTTCGCCTGGGGCAACCCGGTGTACGTGGTGTTGATGCTGCTGTTCATCGCCTTCCACTATTTCACCGGGCTGGAGCTGGAGCGCCTGGGGCAGCGCAGCCACGCCCTGGCTCAGCTGGTGCTGGTGTCGGCAGTGGCGGTGGATCTGCTGGCCCTGGGCTATTATAAATACTACGGCTTCCTGGCCGGGGAGCTCTCCGCCCTGGTGGGGGGCACCGGCAAGGTGCAAACCCTGGCCGCCCCCATCGGCATTTCCTTCTTCACCTTCTCGGCCCTGTCCTATCTGTTTGACGTCTACCGGGGCAAGACTGAGGCGGCCCGGAACGTGATTGATTTCAGCCTGTACATCAGCTTCTTCCCCAAACTGGTCTCCGGCCCCATTGCCGCCTGGCATGACATGGCCCCCCAGCTGCGGGACCACCCCATCCGCCGCTACAAGCTCTCCTCAGGGGCCAGGCGCTTTGTGGTGGGTCTGTGCAAAAAGGTGCTGCTGGCCAACACCCTGGGCACCACCTTTTATGCCCTGTCTGCCATGCCGGTGGAGTCTCTGTCGGTGCTGGGGGCATGGCTGGGGGCACTCAGCTACAGCCTGATGCTCTATTTTGACTTCAGCGGATACTCTGACATGGCCATCGGCCTGGGGGAGATTTTCGGCTTTACCCTGCCGGTCAACTTTGACTATCCCTACGCCGCCCAGTCCATCACAGATTTCTGGCGGCGGTGGCACGCCTCTCTGGGCGCCTGGTTCCGGGACTACGTGTACATCCCCCTGGGGGGCAGCCGGGCGGGCACCGCCCGCACCATTCGCAACCTGCTGGTGGTCTGGCTGCTCACCGGCATCTGGCACGGGGCCAGCTGGGCCTTTGTGGCCTGGGGCCTGTACCACGGGGTGCTGCTGATTTTGGAAAAGTTTGTCTTCCGCCGGGTGTTGGAGCATATCCCCGGCTTTGTGCGCCGGGTGCTCACCCTGGTGCTGGTGGTGCTGGGCTGGGTGTTCTTCTTCTCACCCACCCTGGGCAGCGCCCTGGGCTGGCTGGGCAGACTCTTTGGCGCGGGGGGCGCCCCGCTGGCAGACGCTGCCGCCCTGTACCATCTGGCAAGCTGTTGGAAGGTGCTGCTCCTGGGCGCCGTGGGCGCCATGCCGGTGGCAGGCCTTTTGGGCAACAACCTGATCCGTCAGCGGACGCCCCTGTGGCGGGTGCTGTCGGTGGTGGTGTTCGGGGTGCTGCTGTATTTCTGCGTGGCAGGAATGCTGTCTGACACCTATACGTCCTTCCTCTATTTCCAATTCTAAGGGGGTGCCGCCATGGATTCACAAGAACGCAAACGTCGCATTGCTGCCCGGCAGGCGGCCGCCCGCCGCAACCGGGTCAACCAGGGGCTGTATCTGGGCGTCCTGCTGGCAGGGCTGCTGGTGGTGCTCACCCTGGCCACCTTCTTCGGCACCGACCGGGAGTATTCCGAGTCTGAAAACCGGATGCTGGCCCAGCGCCCGGCCTTTTCTGCCGCGGCCCTGGCGGACGGCAGCTGGTTTGCCGGCCTGGAGGACTGGTTTGCCGACCAGTTCACCGGCCGTGACGGCTGGATCAGCGCCAACCTCTCTCTCCGCCGCGCCCTGGGCCAGCAGGAGAACGGGGGCGTGTATCTGGGCAAGGACGGCTATCTGATTCAGCAGCCGGAGACGCCCAACCAGCCGGCCCTGGACCGGAATCTTGCAGCCATCAACGCCTTTGCCGCCGCCCACCCGGACCTGTCCTGCCGGATGACCCTGGTGCCCAACGCGGTGTCCATCCTGGCGGACAAGCTGCCCGCCAACGCCCCGGCGCCGGACCAGCAGGCCCAGCTGGAGACCATCCGGTCCAGTCTCACAGGGGTGGACTTTTTGGACGTGACCCAGGCCCTGCAGGCCCACGCAGACGAGGCGCTGTACTACCGCACGGACCACCACTGGACCAGCCTGGGCGCCAGCTATGCCTTTGCGGCCATGGCCCAGGGGCTGGAGATCGCCCAGCCGGTGACCGAGTATGACATCTACACCGTGTCCAACACCTTCCAGGGCACCCTGGCCTCCAAAAGCGGCTGCCATGACAGCTATGATACCGTCCAGCTCTATGTGCCCCGGGCCCAGGTGGACTACAAGGTCACCTATGCCAGCAGCCAGACGGTCACCGCCACGCTCTATGACCGCACCGCCCTGGAGAGCAAGGACCACTACACCGTGTTCTTCGGCGGCAACCACCCCCGGGTGGACATTGACACCACCGCCGAAACCGGCAAAAAGCTCCTGCTGTTCAAGGACTCTTACGCCAATTGCTTTGTCCAGTTTCTGACTCCCTATTACGAGACCATCGTCATGGTGGACCCCAGATACTATTACGACAACATTGACACCCTAATCAAGCAGGCAGGCATCACCGAAGTGCTCTATCTGTATAATCTGGACACCTTCCAGACCGACACCTCCCTGGCCGACGTGCTGGAGACCACTGAGAAGTAATACGTTTAACGCCATTCCCCGGTCCGTTTTGACGGATCGGGGACTTTTTGTGCTGCTATGGTGGTCTGAAGCAGCATAGTACCCATGTACGTGAAAAAATATTCCATAAAAAATACATAAAAATTACAAATTCCTATTGCAATATCCACAAAAAGCTGCTATAGTCAACTTGGTAAACGTTTTCATATCCGCCAAAAAACATATCAGGAAAGGAGACTCAAACCATGCAACGTAGGATTCCAACCCAGCGTATCCTGGCACTGGCTGTGGCGCTGGCACTGCTGGTCTCTCTGATGAGCGGCGTCATATCCACCACACCCAAAGCAAGTGCGGCAGCCTCCACCATTTCCAACAGCAGTCTCAGCGCCCAGATCGGCGATCTGGGCCAGATCTCGGTACTCAACATTGTCAACAATCCAGCCAGCATCAACTTTGTCCTGCCTAATACGGAGAGCAACCAGAACAACACGGCCCACCAGTGGATGGGCGAAATGATCTTTGCCACCCGATCGGCCACAACCCTGGCGGGGCTCACCGGCGCGTTTACCGAGCAGGACACCAACCGCACCCTGGCGGCCGGCGGCTCTACCACCGCCAGCAACATCTCTGCCAGCAACCCCTACATCACCAAGA
>DFIE01000181.1 GCA_002372735.1 Clostridiales bacterium UBA3705 | reverse complement strand
AGGTTCTGCTGGCCCAGGCCCTGTTTGGCCAGCCGGACATCGTCATGCTGGACGAGCCCACCAACAACCTGGACATTGAATCCATCAACTGGCTGGAGGACTTCCTGCTGGACTACGAGGGCACGGTGATTGTGGTCAGCCACGACCGCCACTTCCTGAACACGGTCTGCACCCATATTGTGGATATTGACTACGGCAAGATCAAGCTCTACGTGGGCAACTACGATTTCTGGTACGAATCCAGCCAGCTGGTGCAGGCCCTGCTGCGCAACAAGAACAAGCGCAACGAGGAAAAGATTGCCGAGCTGCAGGCCTTCGTCTCCCGGTTTGCGGCCAACAAGTCCAAATCCAAGCAGGCCACCGCCCGGCGCAAGCTGCTGGAGAAAATTTCTCTGGAGGAGATTCCCTGCTCCACCCGGCGCTATCCCTTTGTGGGCTTTACCCGGGAGCGGGAGGTGGGCAAGGACGTGCTCTTTGTCACCGAGGTCAGCAAGACCGTGGATGGGGTAAAGCTGCTGGACAAGGTCAGCTTTATTGCCGGCCGCAACCAGAAAATCGCCTTTGTGGGAGAGAACGAGCTGGCCCAGACCACCATGTTCAAGCTCCTCATGGGGGAGCTGGAGCCCGACGAGGGCACCATCAAATGGGGCATCTCCACCTCCCAGAGCTACTTCCCCAAGGACAACACCCAGTACTTTGAGGGCCACAGCGAGTCTCTGGTCGACTGGATGCGCCCCTTCTCCGAAAAGAAGGACGACGTGTATCTCCGGGGCTTCCTGGGCCGGATGCTCTTCTCCGGCGACGAGGTGTTCAAGCCCGTGTCGGTGCTCTCCGGCGGCGAGAAGGTGCGCATGATGCTCTCCCGGATGATGCTCTCCGGGGCCAACTGCATTTTGCTGGATCAGCCCACCAACCACCTGGACATGGAGTCCATCCAGGCGGTGAACAAGGGCCTCACAGCCTTCCCTGGCAATGTGTTTTTAGCCTCTCACGACCACGAGCTGCTCTCCACCACCGCAGACCGGATCATCGAATTCCTTCCCAACGGCAAAATCATAGACCGCCTGTGCGGCTATGACGACTACCTGGAGTGGAAAAAGGAACACTGACCGATACAAAAACCGCCCCGGAAAATCCGGGGCGGTTTTTGTATCAAGAGAATCAGTCCAGAGACCCGGCAAAGGCCTCCATCCGGGCAATGACCTTCTCCCTGCCCAGCAGCTGCATAATGGTGCACAGATCGGGGGTGTTGGTCCGGCCGGTTACCGCCAGGCGGATCACGGAAGACACGTCGCCCACATGGCCGGTCCAGTTTTCCGGCTCTTTTTTGTAGACCTTGACCTCCGGGCAGAAGCCCAGGGCCGGGCAGATGGACTTCACCCTGGCAAACCAGGCGTCCTTGTCCTCCGCCGGGTCGTAGACCGGGCAGTAGGCCCGCAGGATGGCGCCGGCGTCCCGGGCATTGACCCGCTGGGGCAGCAGCGCCTTATCCGGGGCGGGCTCGGCAAAGAAGTAGGACAGGTATTCCGGCACCTCGTCCCACTTGGCAATGTCCTTCCGGGGCTTGGGCACCTGGCGGTCAATGTTGAGAATTGCCGTGGAGAAATCGGGATCACGGGTGAAAATGGCATAGAACGCCGGGTCATACTCCCGGGCCCAGGCGGCCACCCGGCGATAGATCTCCTCCGCGGGCATATGGGAGATCACGTTTTTGCTCACGTCGGTCAGCTTCTGCAGGTCAAACAGACAGCCGGAGGCCCCCATCTTTTTCAGGTTGAAGGGGAAGTCCATGGCGTCTGCGCCGGGGTTGGCCCTGCGCCAATCCTCAAAGTTGGAGTTCAGCAGGGTCAGCAGATATTCAATCAGTGCCTCCTTGGGGAAGCCCTTTTCCACAAAGTAGCTCACGGCGGCCTCGGGGTCCTTCCGCTTGGAGAGCTTCCGCTTGTCGCCGGTGTCCTCGTCCAGCTTCATCACCTGGGCGGTGTGTACGTATTTGGGCACCCGGTAGCCGCAGGCCTTAAACAGGGCGATATGCTTGGGTACGGAGGACAGCCACTCCTCGCCCCGGATCACATGGGTGGTGCGCATAAAGTGGTCGTCGCACACATGGGCAAAGTGATAGGTGGGCACGCCGTCAGACTTGAGCAGCACCTCGTCAATGATGTTTTCGGGCATCTCGATCCTGCCACGGATCATATCCTCAAATACAATGCGCTTGTTCTCGTCGCCCTGGGCCCGGAAGCGGAGCACCCAGGGCTTGCCTGCGTCCAGATTGGCCTGGATCTGCTCCAGGGTCAGGTCTCTGCACCGGGCATATTTGCCAAAGTAGCCCCGGATCAAGGCCCCGTCGGTCTCCTGCAGGGCCCGCAGCTCGGTGAGCTCCTGGGCGGTGCAGAAGCAGGGGTAGGCCAGACCCTTTTCCACCAGGGCCTTGGCCACAATGTGATAAATTTCCACCCGCTTGGACTGGGTATAGGGGCCGTAGTCCCCCTTCTCGGTGTCAAAGCCGGTGACGCCCTCGTCAAACCGGACGTCAAAGTCGGAAAATCCCTTCAGGATGGCGCTCACGCCGTCGTCGATCTCCCGCTTTTTATCGGTATCCTCAATGCGCAGATAGGCCACGCCGCCGCTGGCCTTGGCCACCAGCACGTCGGTCAGGGCGCCGAACAGGCCGCCGATGTGCAGATACCCCGTGGGGCTGGGGGCAAACCGGGTCACCCGGGCGCCCTCCTTCAGGGGCCGGGGAGGATAGCGCAGCTCCAGGTCCTCCGGGGTCAGGTCCACCTGGGGGAAGAGCAGGGCGGCAAGCTGTTTGTAGTCCATATCTCACAATTCCTTTCTGTCAAATGCTCCCCATATTATACTCGTTGGGGCGGGAAAAGTAAAGAACTATTGGGAAAATCTTAGTTTTCCAACGGTTTGTGTTGCCAAAGACAGGGACTTGTGGTATAATATCTTGACCATTACGGATTCTTTCCGAAGGAGATTTACACTATGGAACAAAAAAAGGTCATGCTCTCCGGCATCAAGCCCAGTGGTGATCTGACCCTGGGCAGCTATCTGGGGGCCATTCGCAACTGGAAGGACCGGGCGGAGGAATTTGACTGCTACTATTTCATGGCGGATCTGCACGCCATCACCGTGCGGCAGAACCCGGCGGATCTGCGCCGGCGCACCTGGGAGCAGCTGGCCCAGTACATCGCCTGCGGCCTGGATCCCGAGAAGAACACCCTCTTCATTCAAAGCCATGTCCACCAGCACGCGGAGCTGGGCTGGGTGCTCAACTGCTTCGCCATGTTTGGCGAGCTCAGCCGGATGACCCAGTTCAAGGACAAGAGCGCCAAAAACGCTGACAACATCAACGGCGGCCTGTTCACCTATCCCTCGCTGATGGCGGCGGATATCCTGCTCTACCAGCCGGATTACATCCCTGTTGGCGAGGATCAGAAGCAGCATGTTGAGCTCACCCGTGACATTGCCGTGCGCTTCAACCATCTCTACGGCGATACATTCAAGCTCCCCGAGCCCTATATCCCCAAGGTGGGGGCCCGGATCATGTCTCTGGCCAACCCCGAGGCAAAGATGTCCAAGTCCGAAAACGAGGACCCCGGCCGGGTGACCCTGATGGACAGCCCCGACACCATCATGCGCCTGTTCAAGCGGGCCATCACAGACTGCGACGCCTGCGTGCGCTACGACCCGGAAAACAAAAAGGGCATCTCCAACCTGATGACCATCTACTCCGCCGCCACCGGCAAGACCTTTGCCGAAATCGAGCGGGAGTTTGACGGCCGGGGCTACGGCGAGTTCAAGCTGGCCGTGGGCGAGTCTGTGGTAGAGCTCTGCCGGCCCATCCGGGAGGAGACCGTCCGCCTGCTCAAGGACAAGGCCTATCTGGAGTCCGTGTGCAAGTCCGGCGCGGAAAAGGCGGGCTACATTGCCAACAAGACCCTGCGCAAGGTCTACAAAAAGGTCGGCTTCGTGGCCAGATAACGAGGTACGCTATGGTATTAGATGTTAACTTTCTCATCCGGATAGGGCTGTGCCTGCTGCTGGCAGGGGTGTTGTCCTTCGGCCTGACCCCTGTGGTCAAGGTCCTGGCCCAAAAAATGGGCGCCATGGACGTACCCAAGGACGACCGGCGGATGCACACCGTGCCCATTCCCCGAATGGGCGGCCTGGCCATCTTTCTGGCCTTTCTGCTGGCGGTGGTGGTCTTTACCCGGAACATGGACCGGTCCATGCAGTCCATTCTGCTGGGGTCTATCGTCATTGTCATTCTGGGCGTGTTTGATGACATCTACGCCCTGGATGCCAAGCTCAAGCTGGTGGTGCAGATTGCCGCGGCCTGCATTGTGGTGTTCTACGGCGACTGCCGCATTGCCCGGGTGACAGACCCCTTCGGCGCCAGCCTCTCCGACTACTGGGATCTGGGCTGGGCGTCCTATCCCATCACCATCATCTGGATTGTGGCCATCACCAACGCCGTCAATTTTATTGACGGCCTGGACGGCTTGGCCTGCGGTGTGTCCTGCATCTCCGCGGCCAATCTGCTGGCCATCGCCCTGCTGGTGGCGGAAAACGACATTGCCATTGCCATGGCTGCTGTTACCGGCGCCTGCATCGGCTTTGTGCCCTACAACTTCAACCCGGCCAAGATCTTCATGGGGGATACAGGCTCCACCTTCCTGGGCTTTGTGCTGGCCACAGTGTCCATCCAGGGCCTGTTCAAGTCCTACTTCATCGTGTCCTTTGCCGTGCCCTTCCTGCTGCTGGGCCTGCCGATTTTTGATATCTGCTTTGCCATCATCCGCCGGGTGGCCCACGGCAAAAACCCCATGCAGGCAGACCGGGGCCATTTCCACCACCGGCTGATCGACATGGGCTTCAGCCAGAAGCAGGCTGTGGCCATTGCCTATGTGCTCACGGGGATCCTGGGTCTGGCGGCGGTGCTGCTCACTGCCTCCGGCGCCATGAAAGCCCTGCTGATGCTTGGCGCCGTGGTGGTGGTAGGCGGTATCGGCATCAAGGTGATTTTTTCCCAGCCCCACAAGAAGAAGGAGGATTCCAAGGATGAAGAAGCTTAAAGTCATGTCCGTCTTCGGCACCCGGCCCGAGGCCATCAAAATGGCTCCGCTGGTCCGCGCCATCTCAGAGTATCCGGAGATGGAGAGCATCTGCTGTCTCACCGGGCAGCACCGGCAGATGCTGGACTCTGTCATGGAGATCTTCCGCCTGAAGGGCGACTACGATCTCAATATTATGCAGACCCGGCAGACCCTGTCCTCCATCACCAGCCGGACGATTCTGGGGATGGACGGTGTGATCGAGCAGGCCAAGCCTGACCTGATCCTGGTCCACGGCGACACCTCCACCACCTTTGCCGGGGCCCTGTCCGCCTTCTATCACCAGATCCCTGTGGGCCATGTGGAGGCCGGCCTGCGCACCTGGGACAAGTACTCCCCCTTCCCCGAGGAGATGAACCGCACCCTGGTGGGCGACATTGCGGAGCTCCACTTCGCTCCCACCCGCGCCAATGCCGAAAACCTTCGGCGGGAGGGCATCCGGGGCCATATCTTCGTCACCGGCAACACGGTGATTGACGCCATGAAGACCACCGTCCGCCCGGACTTCGTCTTTGCCGACCCCACTCTCAACGAGATCGACTTCTCCGCCCACCGGGTCATTGCCGTCACCTGCCACCGGCGGGAGAACTACGGCCAGCCCATGCAGAACATTATGCAGGCCATCAAGACCCTGGTGCTGACCCACCCGGACGTAGAGGTGGTCTATCCCGTGCACCTGAGCCCTGTGGTCCGGGAGTGCGCCTTCGGCATCCTGGGGGACGTGGAGCGGGTACACCTCATCGACCCCATCGACGTAGAGCAGATGCACAACCTGATGGCCCGCTGCTACATGGTCATGACCGACTCCGGCGGCTTGCAGGAGGAGGCTCCCGCCATGGGCAAGCCTGTGCTGGTCCTGCGCCGGGAGACCGAGCGCCCCGAGGCTGTTACCGCCGGCACCGTGAAGCTGGCGGGGGTAGAGGAGGCCGAGATCCTGCGGCTTGGCAACCAGCTGCTGGAGGACCCTGCCACCTACCAGGCCATGGCAAAGGCTGTCAACCCCTATGGCGACGGCAACGCCTGTGCCCGGATTGCCCAAGCCATTGCCTGGCACTTCGGCCTGCGCCAGGACCCGCCCGAAGATTTCCACGGCTAACAAACCAATTGCCCGCCGGTGAGCAAGCTCACAGGCGGGCAAATTTTTCTTACCCCAAAAACAGGTAGATGCCCAGGGTGAGGGCCAGATCCATAGGGTCCCCCTGGTCCCACAAAAGCAGGGCCAGCACCGCCAGCACCAGCCAGTCCTCCAGCTCCAATCTCCGCACCTGCAGTCCCAGGGCGCCGGGCAAGCCCGGCAGAATCGGCGCACCGGGGGCGGCGTCTGCCGGGGCCGGGCGCACAGGCGCCTGTGGGGGCGGGGGAGAGGGCAGCAGCTGTTTTTCATATCCTCCCTGGGGCAGGGGCACATAGCGGCTATACATGGCCGCCTCCCAGACTGCCCAGTACTGTCTTTGCCGCGGCGGACAGCCGCAGGGCCCGCAGCCCCCGGTCTACCGCCTGCCTGCCCCGCTCAGAGACCACCGGCCGCAGTGCCGCCAGGGCCTGGGCAGGCCCGCTGGAGACGGGCCTTGTCGGCAGGGCAGAAGCCTGCGGCGCAGGGGTCTTTGTCTCCGCAGCCGCCTTTGTCTCCGGCTGTGGCGGGGCCTGGGGGCTGCCCAGCCCCAATGAGGCCGCCATCTGCATCAGTCCCCGGAGCTTGCCGGGGTCGGAGAGGATCCCCTCCAGGGCGGTCTCAAGGCTGTCCATGGGCTGCTTCCTCCGGTTCTGTGCCCAGGGCCTGCTGCACCAAAGCGCCTGCCGTGGCCAGATCTCCCGCGCCGGCAGCAGTGCGAATGGCTGCCACGATGTCGGGGCTGCGGCCTAGCTGCTGCAGCAGCGCCCGGATTTTGGGATCTCCGGCCGCCCGGGCCAGATCCTGGGAAGAGAAATCAGAAAAATTCATATTTTCCTCTGCCAAGCTTATTGCCTCCCATCCAAATTTTTGGTATAATAGCATATGCAAAACCAATGGAAAGGTGAACCTATGAAGCTTGTCGTTTTTTCCGATTCCCACGGAGAACTGGAGCATATGCTGGATGTGATCGAGCTGGAGCAGCCGGATCACGTCATCCACCTGGGCGACTACGATACCGACGCCCGGGCCCTGGAGCGGGAATATCCCCTCTTGCCGCTGATTATGGTGCGCGGCAACTGCGATTACCGGTCTGATACCCCCCAGACCCTGGTGGTGCCCATTCTGGGCAAACGGCTGTTTCTCTGCCACGGGCACACCTATGGGGTAAAAACCGATCTGCTCCCGGCAACCTACGCTGCCATGGAGCACGGGGCGGACATCCTGCTCTTTGGGCACACCCATGTGCCCTATCTGGAGCAGTACGGCGATCTTTTCCTGATGAATCCGGGCACCATCGGCGCCTTTGGCCGCCCCACCTATGGGGTCATCGAGCTCAGCCCCGGGCAGGACCCGGTGCTGGAGCTGCGATCGCTGTGATGCTTATTACGAGGTGATGAAATGATTCTGGCAATTGACATCGGCAACAGCAACATCGTTCTGGGCTGCCTGGAGGGGGAGCAGATCCTCTTTGAGGCCAGGCTCGCCACCAACCGCACCCTTACCGCCGACCAGTACTGCGTGGAGCTCAAGGGAATTCTGGAACTCTACCGGGTGGACCTGGCCCAGGTGGAGGGCAGTATCATCTCCTCTGTGGTACCCCCGGTCACCGGGGCCATCCGCAAGGCGGTGCGCACTCTCACAGGCCGGCAGCCTCTGCTGGTGGGCCCGGGGCTGAAAACCGGGCTGAACATCCGCATCGACAACCCCGCCCAGGCGGGCAGTGACCTGATCGTGGCCGCAGTGGCTGCCATTGAGGAATACGGTGCGCCACTGATTATCATTGATCTCGGCACCGCTACTACTATCTCGGCCATTGACCAAAGCGGCAGCTTTGTGGGCGGCACCATCTCCCCCGGGGTGATGCTCTCCCTCAACGCCCTGAGCGAGCGGGCCGCCCAACTGCCGGGTATCGACCTGGATCGGCCCAAGCGGGTCATCGGCAAAAACACCGTGGACTCCATGCGCAGCGGCGTGCTGCTGGGCACCGCCTCTATGCTGGACGGCATGATCGCCCGTATGGAGAACGAGCTGGGCACCCCCGCAAAGGTAGTGGCCACCGGCGGTATCGCCCAGTATGTGGCCCCTCTGTGCCAGCGGGAGATGATCCTGGACGACACCCTGCTGCTCAAGGGCCTGCGGCTGATTTACCGGCGCAACGCTATATAACGCACAGCACCAAAATGGCGCAGATCAAAAAGCAGGCGCCGATGCCGATGGTGACCAGCACCTCAAACAGGGCGGCCAGAAGCTCCAGCCTTCTGCGGTAGAGTCTGCGTTTCCGGGCGGCGGATACAGGGCCGCGGTTCAGGGTCATTGTCTGTGTGGTCATGATCGTTCCCTCCGTCTTTGTTTTCTGACTTCAGTATAATCATGTTAATGTCCCATAAAACGGACAGAAAGGAGCCGACATGAAAGAATTTACCTTCCCCGCAAGAAACAATACCTCCATCCACTGCTGCCAGTGGCTGCCGGAGGGCAAGGTCCGCGGCGTGGTGCAGATTGTCCACGGCATCGCGGAGTACGTCGCCCGCTATGACGAGCTGGCCAAGGTATTCACCGACCACGGCTTTGTGGTGGTAGGCGAGGACCATATGGGCCACGGCGGCTCCATCTCCGAATCCATCCCCCAGGCCACCTTTTCCGGCGGCTGGATGGCTGCGGTGTCCGACACCTACCGGCTGCTGCAGATGACCAAAGAAGAGTATCCCGACCTTCCTTATATCATTTACGGCCACAGCATGGGCTCCTTTATGACCCGCACCCTGCTGTACACCTATCCCCAGGCCGGCCTGGCCGGGGCGGTAATCAGCGGCACCGGCTGGACCCCCAAGCCTGTGGTGGACGCCGGCCGGCTGGTCTGCCGGCTGGAGGGCAAAAAGCGGGGCATGAACAACCCCAGCCCCACCATCAGCAAGCTGATGTTTGGCAGCTACAACAAGGGCTTTGACAACCCCCGTACACCCGTGGACTGGCTGAGCCGTGACGAGAAAGAGGTCGACAAGTACATCGCCGACCCCCTGCTGGGCTTTGACGCCTCCATCGGCCTGGCCTATGAGATGCTGGGCGGCATCCTGATGAACCAAAAGAAGGAAAACCTGGCCAAGATGCCCAAGGACCTCTCCGTTCTCTTTGTCTCCGGCGACAAGGATCCCGTGGGCGCCAACGGCAAGGGCGTCACCAAAACCTACGAGGCCTTCAAGGCCGCGGGGATGCAGGACGTGAGCATCAAGCTCTATCCCGGCGGCCGCCACGAGATGCACAACGAGATCAACCGCCAGGAGCTCCACGCCGACGTACTCTCCTTCCTGGAGCGGGTGGTGAAAGAGCATCCCGCAGGCCCCAGACCTCTGTAATACGGCGGCCCGGCAGATAACTGTCCTTTTTATCGGACACTACCTGCTGTAACATGAGCTTACAAGCAAAAAGAAAGGTTGTGAGCTTATGTACTGCAGCATCATTCCTGTCCGGGGCCACTATGAGGTCTACGACGCCAACGGCGAATTTCTGTTCTCTGCCGATACCAAGGCGGAGGCCATCCAGGAGCTGAATGACTAAGTGCAAACCTATCGCATGATACTGGAATACGACGGCAGCCGCTACCACGGTTGGCAGCGGCTGCCGGGTACCGACATGACCATCCAGGGCAAGCTGGAAACCCTGCTCACCCGGCTGACCGGAGCACCGGTGCAGGTTCACGGCAGCGGCCGCACCGACGCCGGGGTCCATGCCAGGGGCCAGGTGGCCTCCTTTGTTCTGCCTGCGCCGGCAGACCCGGAGACGCTGCTTGCCGGGCTGCGCCACTACCTGCCCGAGGATATCGGCGTGCGCAGTCTGGTGCAGGCGGGCCCCAGGTTTCACGCCCGGCTGAACGCCCGGCGCAAGACCTACTGCTACCGGATCTGGAACAGCCCCGCCCCCTGCGTCTTCGATCGGCGCTACGTCTGGGTCCTGCCCGAGGCGCTGGATCTTGCCGCCATGGAGCAGGCGGCGGCCCTTCTGTGCCGCACTGCGGATTTTCGGGGCTTTTCCACCGACAAGCGGGGCAGGAAGTCCACCGTCCGCACCCTGGAGCGGGCGGAGCTTTGCCGCCGGGGAGAGGAGCTGCAGCTCTGGTTTACGGGCAACGGCTTTCTGCACAATATGGTCCGCATTCTCACCGGCACCCTGGTGGAGGTCGGCACCGGCCGCCGCAGCCCGGAGAGTCTGGAGGAGATTTTTAGCGCCTGCCGCCGGGAGCTGGCCGGTCCCACCGCCCCGGCCAAGGGGCTGTGCCTGATGGAGGTGGAATACTGATGGGCGTGCAGATTTACGGCACCGCCAAGAGCTTTGACACAAAAAAGGCCGAGCGCTGGTTTAAAGAGCGGCGGATTGCCTATCAGCTGATCGATATGAAGCGCTTTGGCCTGTCTGGCCGTGAGTTTGACAGCGTCCTGCGGGCAGTGGGCGGCGTAGAGCAGCTGGTGGACTGGGACAAAAAAAGTCCGGAGCTGGACCTGCTGCCCTACCTGTCTGGGGAGGAGGCCAAGGCAGACAAGGTCTATGAGCACCAGGAGCTGATCCGTCTGCCGGTGGTCCGCCTGGGCAAGCAGGCCACTGTGGGCTACCGGCCGGAGATCTGGCAGACCTGGGAGGTCAAATAACATGGCAAATCCGATTCAATTTCTCCGTTTTCAAAAGCAGTGGGAGGCCTTTCGGGGCAGACACCCCAAGATCATCCGGTATTTCACCCTGGTGGCGGACCGGCACTTAAAGGAGGGCACCGTCCTGGACATCACCACCCGGGACCCTGACGGTCAGAGTATCCATGCCAATCTCAAGCTCACCGCCGAGGACGTGGAGGTGCTCACCCAGCTCAAGGCCCTGCTGAGCTCCAAATCATAAAAAATCACCGCATCCCGAGGCACCGGGATGCGGTGATGCTTTTTTTATACAGCCGTCTCGCTGAGCTCCAGGCCCGGATTGCGGCGGACAGTAAAGTCTATGGCCCAGTAGGAGGAGAACACCAGCAGGGGTCTGCCCCGGTAATCCTCCAGCAGCTCCACGTCAGAGGAGAGGTTCAGGTCCTTTTCCGGCACCGGGGAGGAGCGGATAAACCGCAGCTCCTCATAGGGCAGGCCCTCCATACGCAGGTCCACGCCGTACTCGTTTTTCATCCGGTACTGGAACACGTCAAACTGCAGGGTGCCCACCACGCCCACAATGACCTCCTCCATGCCGGAATCCGGCTTTTTGAAGATCTGGATGGCGCCTTCCTGGGCAATCTGCTCGGTGCCCTTGATGAACTGCTTGCGCTTCATGGTGTCCCGGGGGGAGACTCTGCTGAAATGCTCCGGGGCAAAGGTGGGGATGCCCTCGTAGCGGAACTTGTGCCCGGGCTCAGTGATGGTGTCGCCGATGGAGAAGATGCCCGGGTCAAACACGCCGATGATATCCCCGGCATAGGCCTCGTCCACAATTTCCCGCTCCTGGGCCATCAGCTGCTGGGGCTGGGACAGACGCATCTTTTTGCCTGCCTGCACGTGATAATACTCGGCCTCCCGGCGGAACTGACCGGAGCAGATGCGCATAAAGGCCAGCCGGTCCCGGT
>DFIE01000017.1 GCA_002372735.1 Clostridiales bacterium UBA3705 | reverse complement strand
GTGCGCTTGGGCTTGGCCGGGGCGGTCTCGGGAGCCTGGACGGATTTGGTTTCTGTTTCTATCAATTCCTCCGCAGGGAGGGTGGTTTTCTTTGCCATGTTGTAAAATCTCCTTTCCTTAAGGCCTCATTATTATAGCCGAAAATGCGAAAATGTCAACCCAAAGTGCGCAAAGCCCGGGTGTGGGAGTGAAGAAATGAAGGAATGAAGTCGGCTGCGATCACTCGAAAAACCGGTACAGGATCGTCACGATCTGGGCGCGGCTGCAGGTGGCGTCCGGGGCAAAGGTGGTGGGCGTCATGCCGTTGACCACCTGGTGGGCATAGGCCCAGCTGATGGGCGCGGCGTAATAGGCCCCCGCCGGCACGTCGGTGAAGGGATGCCCCTCCGGCTCCGCCTGGGCCCCGGTGTAGCGGTACAGGAAGGTCACCGCCTGGCCCCGGGTGCAGGCCCTGTTGGGCGAGAAGGTCGTCTCGCTGGTGCCCTTGGTGATCCCCTGCTCCACCGCCCAGAGCACCGCCGTGCCGCAGTAGCATTCTACGGACACGTCTGCAAAGGGCATTGCAAAGGTCTTGGGCTCCGGGCAGCCCGCCGCCCGCCACAGCAGGGTGACGATCTGGCCCCGGGTGCAGTCCCCCAGGGGAGAGAAATGGGTCTCGTCCGTGCCCTTGGTGATGCCGCCGAAATGGGCCCAGACCACCGCGTCGTAGTAGAAGCTCCCCTTTACGACGTCCACGTAGGGCAGCTCCGGCTGGGTGTCGGGGGGCGTGATCACCGGGGTCTGGGTGGGGGTGGTGACGTCGGGCCCGTCGTCAATGGGGTCGTCGGGGACGTTTTCGTCGTAGAACATCCCGTCCAGCACCCCGATGCGCTGGATGAGCCAGTTGTCTGTAAAGTCCACCACCGAGGCAAAGGTCGCCCCGGTCCAGATGTGGTTGGCCTTGTAGGGGTTGCCCACCTGGATGTAGGGCCAGAGCTGATAGTTCATGGCCGCAGAGGCCGCCGTGTAGGCCGCATTCTGCCGGATGGCGCCGTTTTTGCCGGTCATGGCCAGGGCCTGGGCCCGGAAGGTGCCGGTGTAGTACCGCTTCACCGCGTTCAGAAAACCGGGAATCTCCACCAGGGCCTTGGCCAGGTAGCGCCGGTTGGCAAACTCGTTGCTGTAGGTCACCCGGTCGGACCAGCCGGTGCCCATGGTCATATCATAGTCCCAGGCCGGGCCGGCGTACATGATCTGCCCCGCCTCTTTATAGAAGAAGAAGGAGGAGTAGAAGCTGTCCACATTGGCGGAAAGCTGCTCCAGCAGGTACATCCGCACCAGGCTGTCTTTATCCACATATTCATAATAATACTTGCCGGTGTCCGGGTTGCGGCCGGTGTGGTCCTCGGCGTAGACGGCATTTTCAAACTCCTGGTAGTATTCGGAGATGTACTCCATGGCCGCCTTGCCTGCCCACTCGGGGCTCTTGACGTTGAGGGCCACGCCCTGGAGGGTGGTGAAGCCGCTGGCCTCGTCATACTTGGTGTTGTTCAGCTCCAGCAGCCAGCCGCCGGTGAGATCCTCGGGCTCGGTGAGATCCTCGGTGTAGCGCAGGGTCTTGCCGAAGCGGTTGGTGGTCTCCACCAGCCGGGGGCTCTCGCCGTAGTCCGGGTTCAGGCCCTCGTAGAGCTCCTCCATGTCGGTGATGTCCACGGCGGTGGAGCCCACGTCCACCTTCTCGCCCAGCAGATAGGTGCCCCGGTACTCTCCGTCGTAGTACAGGTCCACCCAGCTCTCCCGGGGGGTGTTGTCCATGCCCAGGTTCAGGGCCAGGTCCTTGAAGAGCTTGTCGTGCATCAGGCTGGCGTCAAAATACCCGGCCAGCAGGACAAAGGTCTTGGGCTTCTCCCCTGCTCCCAGCAGGTCCGCCTTGGAGGAGAGCTTGATTTGATAGGATTTCTTTTCCGCGTTGACAAAGGTGGTGTTGCCCCGGGCCTTCAGCTTGCTGAAGCCCCCGTCATAGCGGACGCTGCCGTCGGGCTGGATGAGCCGGACGGTGCCGGCAGAGGCGTGGTCCTTGCTGGCGTCCACATAGGCCCGGCCCTGGGTCTCCGGGTCTTGGGAGGTGATAAACATGGCCGGCACCGAGGAGCGCAGCACCAAAATCCGCACCGGCTCCAGCTCCCCGGCGGTGAGCTCCAGCCGGTAGCAGCCCTGGGTGTCCGGCTGGGTCAGGGCGGTCAGGTCCAGGGTGGCGGGCACGCCGTTTTCCAGCCCGGCGCTGCCCAGGCTGCCGGTGAGGGTTATGGGCAGGTCCTGGGTCAGCCGGATCTGCAGGGGCAGGGCGGACAGGTCGGCGTAGGCCGGCAGGAACAGGCAGCGCCGGGCCAGGCCCTGCTGCAGGGAGATCACCTCTGTCTCAGACAGAGGGGCGCAGACCTCCTCCAGCACCGAGAGGGTGCCGTCCTCCGGGTCCGGCTGGGCGGCGGTGGTGGCGGTGTAGAGCCAGCTGTAGCTGTAGGACAGGCACAGCTCGTCGCCGTCCATGGCCCGGGCCCGGACGCAGAGGGTGTAGTTGGTGGAGGGAGTGAGCCCCGCCACCACGGCGGTGTCGGTCTGCTGCCCGTCCACCGAGGCCAGGAGCTGGTGGTCCTTGGCGGTGTAGTCGTAGCGGTAGATGTTATAGCCCTCGGCCCCCTCCACAGGCTTCCAGTGCAGGCGCAGGGAGTCCTCGGTGATGTCGGTGGCGGTGACGGTGCCCACAGAGGGCAGCACGATTTTATACGTCAGCACCATGGTGCCGTAGTAGTCCCCCCGGCCCTCGATCTCCAGCCGGGCGGTGCCGGGATGGTCGCAGTCCTGCCAGAAGACAAAGCCGTCATAGGACACGCCGGAATTTTTGATGTCCAGGGTCTTGTCCCCGTCCTTCACCGTGGGGGAGGGGCGGCAGCCCCCGGCCCGGTAGAGATAGGACTTGCTGGAGATGGACCCCTCCAGGGTGCCGATGTCCTTGCCCGCAAAGCCGCAGACGGTGCACACATGGTTTTCATCCCAGCTGTGGCCCCGGCGCCAGACCGCGCTGCCGGTGTAGCGCTTGCCGCAGCTGCAGTTGGCGTAGAGATAGCCGTTTTTGGTGCAGGTCATGGTGGTGGAGGTGGTGGTCCGGTGGAGAATGCCGTCGTCCCCGGCGTGGAGCATCTCCTCGCCCCAGGTGATCCAGCCGGTTTTCACCTGGCCGCCGATGAGACAGCTGCGGCTGCCGTCCGGCCGGGTCACCAGGCCGGTAAATGTGGCCCGGTCCGCCATTTCACCGCAGTCCGGGCAGGAGACGGTGTCGTCCGCCCCCAGCACCCAGCTGTGGGTGTGGCTCTGGACCGGCTCCGGCGCCGGGGCGGTGGAGACCACCATCAGCGAGGCCGCAATGGACCGCAGATAGCCGTCGGAGACCTTGCTGTTCAGCGCCAGGGCGTCGTCTCCGGCCCGGCGGCTCATAAAGGTGGTGGAGCCGCCGCCGTCCAGGTTCAGGGCGTCCACGCAGCCCAGCTGCTGCATGATCCGGCCCAGCTCCGCCGCGCCCACGCCCCAGGCCAGAGGCTTCTGCCGCCCCTCGCACACAAAGAGCACCACCTTGCCCTGGGCGGTGATGCCCACGGCGGTGCGGGGGTTGTAATCCGTGTCTTCGCTGGCGACGATTTGGCCGTCCCGCAGCAGGATCTCCCGGCCGCCCACTGCCTCCAGCACGTCGTCACCCATGGGGGTGAGACTGTCCCGGATCTGGGCGGTGCCGTCCTTCAGCACGGCGAAATAGCAGTAGCCGGCCTGGACGTCGTGGTACTTGACCCCGTGCATCACCAGGGGGCCGCAGGGCTCCCCGGTGGTCATATTGTAAAAGTTGGCGTTGGTCAGCCCCACCACCGTGGCGGTGGGCTCGCTCTGGCGCAGGACCTGCTCCGCCGCCGCCACCTGGCGGGTGGGGGTCTGCATCCCCCAGCGGCTGCCGTCATAGTTGCAGTAACCGGTGCGCAGCTCCACCGTGGGGTCGGACAGGTCCACCGTGAGCACGTGGCCCACGCTCTGCCGGTCCCCGGCGGCGGTGTTCATGGCAAAGGTGGTCTCGGTGACCCCGGGGGCCACCGCGTAGTCCTGCTGTTGGGTGATATAGTAGTCCCCCAGGGTGTCCAGGTCCAGGACGGCCCGGGCCCGGGGCAGGCCCCCCAGCAGCCCCAGCACCAGGGCCAGGGTGAGCAGTACGCGTAGGGTTCGCTTCATGGTATCTCCTCCCGGATAATATATTTTTTCTGTACAGTGCTATTGTCTCACACCGGGCCACAAATTTCAACTGTTTTTCCCGCCGTCGGAAAAAAACCCGGAGGCGCTGCAGGGCGCCTCCGGGTGACAGGGTCGGACTTATTTGCCGCAGTAGCGGTACAGGATCACCGCCACCTGGGCCCGGGTGGCCGTGCCCCTGGGCTCCAGCAGCACGCTGCCGTCTGCCTGCTTCACACCCTGGACCAGCCCCAGACGGTTGGCCCAGGCCATGGCCTGCAGGGCATAGGCGGAGACGGTGTCCGCGTCGGCAAACTGGTCCAGAACGGCGGGGTCGGTGGGGGTGGTGGGCCGGACGGCGCAGGTGTAGCGGTAGAGAATGGTGGCAATCTGCTCCCGGGTGACCTTGTCGTTGGGGGCAAAGCGGCCGCCGCCCACGCCGTTGACCACGCCGTTTGCCGTGGCCCAGTCTACGGCCTCGGTGTACCAGGTGCCCCGGGGGACGTCGGTGTAGCCCTCAAAGACAGGCTCGGTGATCTCGGGCAGGGTGGGCTGGGTGGGGTCCTCCGCCCCAGTGGGCAGGACGGGGTCCTCCTCCTGCAGGCACAGGGCGGCCGTGCCCAGGCCGTTCTCCCCCTGCATCTGATCCAGCCGGTAGAGCACCGTGACCAGCATGGCCCGGGTCATGCCCCCGTTGGGGTCAAAGGTGGTGGCAGAGGTGCCCTTGAACAGGCCGTTTTCCACGGCAAACTCAATGCCCTCGTGGGCCCAGTGGCCGGCGGGGGGCGTGTCCAAAAAGCCGAAGCGGTCGGGCTCGGGGGGCGGCTCGGGAGTGGGTTCGGGCTCCGGCTGGGCCAGGCTGCTCCAGTCCAGAGACTTGATGTAGTTGTAGGTCTTGTCCCGCATGAGCAGATAGCGCTGGCCGTAGGCCGTGGTGTTGTGCACCGCCCGGTGGAAGGCGTCCAGGTCGTAGAACACCGCGTCGGTGCCCACGCCCAGGGTGGCGCGGATGTATTTCATGTAGGTGGCCACGCCCCCCACGCCAAACTGGTTGTACATGGTGGCGTAATAGACCATCAGGCTGTCGGTGCGCATGCCCGCCTTCCAGCCGGCGTCAATGAACTTGAGGCAGTAGGTGTAGCACTCCTGGTCCTGGATCCGGTGGCCGGCCTGGGTGTCCAGCAGGGCGGAGATCCGCTTGGCCTCGTCGTTGTTGACGCTGCGGCGGTCCCAGGCGCTGTAGGTGCCGTTAACCACCTCGTTGTACAGGGACGTGCCCAGCAGCTCCTTGGCGGTGGCAGGGTCCTCGGCCACAATGAGCTTCAGCAGATTGTGGGCCTGGCCGCCGTGCCACTGGATGATGCCGATGGACAGCGCGCCGCTGTCGTTTTGGTTGACGGATGTGTACTTGCCCTCGATCTGGATGAACAGATCCTTCAGCGCCACGGTGATTTTGTCCACATGGATGTCGCTGCTGTACTCGGCGGCAAAGGCCCCGGGCAGCATGGACAGCATCAGCGCCAGCACCAATAGCAGGGCCGGAATCGTGCGTTTCATGGCAAACCTCCTGAATCAAATGGATCGAATTTCCTTGAAAAAGGTAACAATTTTGTTTTATATTTGTATCCATTTTATCACATTTGTTTCCGCATTTCAAGTAGTTTTTCAATTTTTTATAAAAAATAATTCGATTTTTTCAGATATTTTCCACGAAAACCCGATTTTTCCCGCCAAAATTCTCATTTTGAAAAGGTAACAATTTGGTGAAACTTGTAACCGTTTTTAAGGGGGAAATCCACCACATCTGGTGTTTTGCCGGGCCGGGACACCCCTTCTGTTGTGTGGGCGGGGCCGGGCGCGGCCGAAAACGGGCATAAAAAAGCGCCCCACGGGGAGGCGGGGGCGCGCCGATCCCACCGGGGTGACGTCATGCGCACACCCCCGTAGGGGCGGATGC